>JAEETM010000006.1 GCA_016290335.1 Treponema sp.
ATGAACGTCAAGCCGCATCTGTAAAGCCTCGTCACGTAATGTCATGTGTCATCCCTCCTAAAATAATACTCTCTTCGTCCTATACTTTATAATACGAAACAGTATATACTAATCTCATATTATGTTATATTACTATAATACTATATTTGAACCGAATTAGCAACATTCAGACAACTGATTTACGTAAAAATTTAACCCCGCACTGCTTTCCGTTTCATCACGTAATTCCAGAACATGACGATAAATGTGGCGCCGATTTTCGCCAGCATGTAATGCATCCCGAACTTTTCCACGAACAGCCACATACAGGCCTGGTTGATCCCCAGCCCCACGATGCTGGAACCGATGAACAGCGCCGCCTGCCTTCCCGTCTGCTTCCCCGCGCCTGTAAACACGAAGATTACACACAGCCAGTAGTTGACGATCACCGACACGGAAAAGGAAATGGCCGCGGAATACAGGTAATGGATTCCCAGCCATTCCGTGCAGATATAAAGCAGCGCGTAGTCTACTATAAAGGACGCCCCGCCCACGATGGCAAAGCGCGCTATTTCAAAAAGCTGATCCCGTTTCATGATGGTTTATTACCCACGCCAATACTTTCGTTGAACTTTGTTTTGACTTAATTAATTTATTATACCGCATCCGGAGCAAAAAATGAAGAAAACACTGCCCCGCGCATCTGCCGCGAATAACAGACGCAACAGAATTGCAGAACAGTGTTTTCATGAAATTATTACTGCTTATACAACCGATTGGCGCAGGCTTTGGCCGGCGCTTTTTTATTACCGTAACCGCATGCGTGGCGCCACAGGCAGGCTTACCCTGCCTTTTTCGGTATCTCCCCCCGCAGGGCGGCGATGTTGCAGCTCAGTTCCCCGATGACTTCCGTCAGGCCTGCCAGCTTGTTTTCCATGCGCACCAGCAAAAACCAGCTCAGGACCATAGGGAAACCGAAATCCTTAATAAAGCCGAATACTTCGGACACGTCCATCTTCAGCCACACTTTCCATGACCGGCTGAAGGGTTACTCAGCCACCACATCCGTGGTGATGGTACGCAGACGACCCTCCACCGCTTCCACGATGTTGCCGCCGCTGGTGTTGAATACGTTGTTTTCCACCACTACCTGCATAGCGGCGTCGATTTCCGCCTTGGTTACGCCGGTTTTGGGTTCCTCAATCTTGAGGCTGAACTTTTTACCTGCCGCATTACGAAATACTAAATCCAAATCAGTATCAGAAGCCATAATTATTTACCTCCTCTTTCATTTTTCTGTTTTACTCTTCCATCAGGGAAGAACGTTCCACCACGACCAGTTCGGTCATTTCGTTATCGAACAGACCGCCCAGGGCCTTGCCTACTGCCATAAGTTTGTCCGGTTCCGCATCCGGTTTCACATTGGAATAGGTGTAACTCCTGGTTAACGCATTCCCGTTCGCGTCCTGTCCCCGGGCAATGGAAACAGATAAAGAACGTTTCAGTACATTCATCGTTACTGCCATAATGATTCTCCTTTTCAACTCACAATTACACTAAAAACACGCTGACCGCTTTATTAAGCAGGTCTCGCCGGGGATTTTCCGGCCGTGCTATGCCATTTCCGGCATAGTGTCCAGATAATACTGCGCCTTGGCGCGCAATAACATGCCTCCGGGGTACAGTTCGCCGTTCAGGGTGCCGGGTTCCGGCAGGAACCACAGATCCCAGCGCATCTCCGGGTCCCCGTCCCCGGGCCCGTAGCCATCGATAAAGGCAATCTCGCAGTGGGTCATCACCGTATCATCCGTTATGGGAAGACGCAGTTCCCGGCTCAGGATTGCCACGATTCTCGCCATTTCTTCGATCTGTTTCCGGGTAGGCGGTTCCTCGCCATAATCGATGACGGCGCAGTCCGTCCGGACCATGCGGTCATTTTCGAACGCCACATCCACCCGGCTGGCTATCTTGCCGGCAGGAGCCCAGCAGTGCCCGTCATATCCGCACAGCAGCGCGATGCCGATGGCGCCGGTATTGTGCATGTACGTATGGGCCTTAAAGCTTAAAAAGCTTTTGCAGTTTACATACGCCGTGCCGTCGCGGTCGATGCAAATATGGTAGGCCTCTTCATTATGACCGTAGTGCCCGCCGGTCCAGTGCAGGTAAATGTGTTGTATGCCGGAACGGGCCTCCCGGGCCATATCCCGGATCATCTCATCCGTTACAGGATTATAGTCAGGCATGGGTATCACCTCCTTTCACTGATTACTGGGAAGGCAATACGGCGCGTCAGCCATTGCGCAACCGGTTACGCGTCAGGCATTGACCGTCCGCCGTATTTTGCCCTCCACTTATAATCTCCACAAGGAGTACCCAAATCTAAAGTCAATTTTTAAAAATATTTTTCAGGCAATAAAAAACGCGCTTTGCGACATTACGCAAAGCGCTGCTGCGAGCCAACCGATTCGGTTACGGACATAATTGTTTCGGTTAATCTACGTTCTTCTGATACGGATCTTTCTCACTGTAGTACAGTTCGACTGCTTCCTCAACCTTTTGCTGACACTCGTGGCAAAGCCCCAGCTGTTTCAGGAAGTTAATCTGAAACTTCCGGTCATCGGTGAGGCCGGAAGCCTCTTCCCCGATCACGTCGCAGGGAATCCGGAACAGCCGGCAGAGTTCGTGCCAGTGTTTTACAGAAATCCTTTTCCCGGCTTCCCAGCCGCATACCGTAGCGACGGATACTTTCAGTTCCCTGGCCAGGTCAGCCTGGGTCATTCCATGCTGCATCCGCAATAACCGAATCCGTTTTCCTCTTTTAATATCTTCTGAAGTAAGTGTATAGGACATGTTTAAGTTCCACTCCCTTTTTAAAAGTGATGTATTTGTCCGTAACTACCGGAACTGTTAACCGGCAACGAAGAGCATATTACCACTCTGTATACAGTTTGTCAACGCTAAATTTTATCAGAAAAAGCAATTTTCCAAAAAATTTTAAATCAGATAAAAATTCGGAAAACCGCGTCAACCGGACCGAAAAAAAATAATTTTTTTATTAAAAAATCATTTCGACTTCAAATTTATAATATTAAAACAAAACTGTCGTCGGATTTCAAGTGCATTTAAACTTTTCTTCAAGTTTTCCAAAAGTTTTATTAAAGTTTGTTTAAAGTGTTCAAAAGCCGCTCCAGATCTGGCTCTATTGACATAGCTCCTGCTCTCTGCTATTTTTAAAAAGTCGCTGTTTCAGTGAAAAAGAACCCAAACGCGAGTTAAAGAAAACTCCTTCCCGGCGCACACATCCGTCGCCGGGAGAAACAGAAAACACCCTTCTCTTTTCGGCGCCGGACTGGGAACCGGTACTGGAACGGTACCGGAAGGGCGATACATCTGTCTTCCCTCTCTTATGCTGCAAGGCGAATCCCCTGGTGAAAAAGATCAGCGGCAGACGCTATTACTCCGACCTTCTCGGCAGGGAAGAAGCCTACAGCATTGCCGCCATGACCATGGTGGATTTCTGGAACAAAGAAGCCCTGACCTGCGATCCGGCGGACATCCCCAGACAACTGACCCGGGCCGTGAACTGCGACCTGCTGAATGAAATCAAACGGAACAGGAACCGCGGTCTGCGGGAAGTGCATTCCGAAGCGGAGAGCGAAACGGAAGACGCGCGTCAGGAATTCACCGCCGGCAGCGTCGCAGACCCGGAGCAGGATGTACTGCGGAAGGAATGGAACCGCAGAGTACGCAACTGCCTGAAGTACCTGGGAAAAATGGAACGGCAGGTCGTAACCGGTTTCTTCTTCCGGCAGATGAGCATTGCCGAAATCGCGGAAGAACTGCACAGCAAAACCAACATCGTCAGCGCCACAAAGCGCAATGCCCTGAATAAACTGCGGGAAGTTTTTACCGACAAGCGTATACTTCTCCGGTCCGGAAAGCATTACAAAACTACAGCAAGCAAGGAAGAAAGGGATTCACATGACCAGACAACTCTTAGCAAACACCTTTGACCTCAAAACCATTGCCGCCGTGGATTATCTGGCGGCGGAAGACGCGGACGCCGTGCTGTCCGTCTGGTTCCGGATGCTGGCCCTGGCCGTCCACGATCCGGAAGGCTGCATACGGCTGACGCCGGGCCTGCAGATGGATATCGAAGCACTGGCCGGATATTTCCACTGTACCGCAGAGGCAGTAGAAGCAACGGTCCAGATCATGGAACAGCTGCAGCTTCTCACCAGAGACGAAAACGGCAACCTGGAGTTATCTGCCTGCGCCGGAACAAACTGCGGCCGCAAAACAAAAAAAGTTTCTGACTCTCATCTGTTTTCCGGGGAAAAAGAAACAGAGAAAGAGAAACGAAAAGAAGCAAAAGAAAAGAGTAAAGAGAAAAATAAAAAGGGGGATATCGCTGCCGCGATATCAGAATCACCCGCTCGCGCGGGAGCGGCAGACGGCGCCCGGCCTTACAAAACGAAGAGCCGGCAGATCCCCCTGGCCGAACTGCCGGAACCGGCACAGAACGTCCTGAAGGCCTGGAACGAACTTCCCCTGGACAACAAATTCGAAGGCCTGTACCCCACGTTGCTGAAACAGATGCAGGCCATGCTGGAACGGTATGGGGAAGAAACCATTCTGAAAGCCGTCGCCAACGTGGCGGAAAGTTCCTTTCTCCTGGGCAGTTCCCGGAACAGCCGGGGCTGGGCCATCAGCCTGGGGTGGATGCTGAAAACGGACCATCTGGAAAACATTTTGCAGGGCAAGTACCGGGACAAGAAGCCCCGGAGCGACAGCCCGCTGTTCCAGCCGGAGGACGGAGAGACCCCCTACAGCAACGGATTCTACGGAACGGTGGTGAACTGACATGGACCACGATCTGACGCCGGTCGGGGATATCCTGGCCGGCAATACCGGCTACGACTGGGCCAAATACGGCTACAGCCTTATCACCGAAGACACCTTCGAAGGAGGCTATCACGAAGGGGACTACGAAAAGGACGGGGTCATGTACTGCGGTTACTGCCACACGCCCCGGCAGATCCTGCACATGTGGCAGGGGGAGATGCGCCCCTTCCCCGTCAACTGCCGTTGCCAAAGCGAATGCCTGGCACGGATCGCGAAAGAACAGGAAGAACGGGAGCGTCGGGAAAAAGCGGAACTCTGCCGTCGGCACGCCCTGCCCTACGCTTATATGCACCAATGGACCTTTACCAACGATGACGGCGGCAGCCCCCGGGCCACCCGTTACTTCCGTCAGTATGCGGATAACTTCGCAGAAATGAAAAAAGACGGCAGCGGGATCCTCCTGTTCGGCCCCAAAGGAGCCGGAAAGACCTACGCCGCCGTCCAGATCGTCAACGCCCTGTGTGACAAAGGGTACCGCTGCCTGGTGACCAGCTTCATGGAAATCGTAAAAAACCTGCTCTCCCTGAACCGGGAGAACAGGCAGCAATATTTAGACGATATCTGCAGCCACGACCTGCTGGTCTTCGACGACTTCGGCGGAGAAACCAACAGCAACTTTTTCGACATCAACATGGAAGAAATCGTAAAGACCTGCTACCGGAAGTTTATTCCCATGATCGTCATCACACCCCTGGCCCAGGACGCACTGGAACAGGGCCTTAACGCCACCCGCCAGAAAGCGATGGACCGCCTGAAGGAACGCTGCTACTGCCTCACCCTGCTCAACACCAGCCGGAACAGGCAGCTGACAAAAGAGCGGAAGGAGAAAATGGAAAGGTTGCTGGGAATTGGGGAAATGGTGTGATTATTATCCGCCCCATTCCTCAGCAGACTTTCGTCCCCCGTATCGAACATAATAATTCAAACAATAGCGGGAAATATCTGAACAGGATCGTCAGGATCTTTTGTCTCCGGGCAAACTTCTCCGGAATACGCCCTGAACGGAGCCCCTCTGCCAGAAAAACATATTTGGGATTACTTGCATCTTTCTTTTTCCTGATGCAATACCACAGGGCAAAGGTTTTAAAGCGATAATCCAGGCTTTCCGAATCATATCCCCAGGCAACTAAATCACGGTAGCGCTGTGAATTAAGTTCAGCTCTGTCCTCCACTACCTTCTTTGTGACTTTCTGACTTGTAATGCTGCCGGAACGAAGGCAGTGATAATATAATGCTTTGGGCAGATAATACACCCGGGAAGCTTTTACCACGAGTTTATAGGTCGCCCCCGTATCTTCATACAAATACCCTTCCGGATAGGAAACGCCCTCAAACAACTCTTTTTTATACAGCTTGTTCCAAGCTGCGTTTCCGCCGTCCGTCAGCATGATATCCAGTGCTTCCTGCGTTGTTTTATAGCCTTCAGAAAAAAACGGATCGTCTTTTAAAACGCGGCCACCGTCTCCGGACTTGATCACCCGTATCCGGTTAAACATCACCAGGTCCGCCTGATTACGCACAGCACATTCATAAGCTTCTTTGCAAAAATCGTCATGGACATAATCGTCACTGTCCACAAACATCAGATATGTACCTGCTGCATACCCGATTCCCAGGTTCCTCGCTGCGGAAAGTCCCCTGTTTTCCGGCTGGTGGAACACCCTGACCCGCGTGTCCTTTGCCGCATAGGCTTCACAAATGACGCCACACCTGTCAGGAGATGCGTCATCAACCAGAATAATCTCTATATTCGTCAGGCTCTGCCTGCACAGGCTGTCAAGACAGCGATTCAGATATTCTTCTACTTTATAAACCGGAACTATCACGCTCACCAGTGGTTTCATCGTTTTCCCATCAGTATCACAAACATGCTCTACCGCCTTTCTATTTTTTATGACCATGGATTCGTTTAACTCCGGGATTTTCGTCCATGTTTTTGGCGATTATATGAATCTTCCCCCTGTCATAACCCATTTTCCAAACAACATACGGAAGACTTAGCTGATCCCGGGTCGGATACCGCATGTATTCCTCCCACCAGATTTCCATCAAACGCCTGATTTCTTCATCACTGTGCTTACGAATCAAAATGGGATTCTCGTAAAGTCCAAAATGAGGCGGGAACCCATCTTTTTTATAGGCTGCAACCTGCTGCCTTGCCAATACAGGGTCCGCTTTCTTTAAATACAGGACCTGAACCAGTTCGTCATAGATGCAGTCTCTCGTTCTGTGATAGTGCACCCCAAACGCATGGTTTCCCATCTCTTCAATCAGCGGCGATAAAGGAGCAACGATTTCTATGTTTCCGTCAATATAGATTGAATAATCATAATCCGGCAGATACTTAAACGGCAATAATTTAATCTTTCGGTTTAACTGTACCGACGTCAGTTCCGTATACTCCTTAAACTTTGTTATATCAATCTTTTTCCATTTAGAACCACTCGGAATATCTCCGTCAGTAAACAAATAATAATCTATGTCCGGTTCGACAGATAGCGGTTCAAGTACCGTATCATATTCATCAGTTATACAGGAATACACGGCAATTTTCAACCCGTCAATGTGTATCCGGGGCGTGGGAATTTCCAAATCACGGTTTCCTTCTGTTGTAAAAATTCTTGTTTTATATATGTAATGCCGGAAATATTGAAAAACCGTTCTGAAATCACCTTTTATCAGGCACCGGATTCCCTTAGAGATTCTATGTAAACTTTTAGTCATAAATGATTTTTCTTTTTCCATTCTGCATATGCCCTAAGCAAGGCCTTTCCTTTTTTGTTGACATACTCATATCCGTTGCGCCGTTCCCGGCTGAGGTCATTGTAGGTTTTCCGGTAAGTACATCCCATATCGCACCATACGGGTTGTAAAACAGCCGGATAGTTGCCCCGGATCGGCTCCGGCGCTCCAACCGTTACGTCAAAACTCTTATCCAGCGCATAGAAACGGGCCCATAAATCTTCCGCTTTCGCATCGTCAACCAATACTCTGTCCGTAGTATACGTACGTCCGTTTAACGTGACCGGTTCCGTTGGCATCACTTTAATCTTTTTGCCGCGAATGCGCACATCGCTTCTGTCGAAAAATTCACAGCCGGCCTGTATGGCCGCTTTCGTTTTTTCGTCCGGACCGGGTTCTTCCATCAATAGCAAAAGAACGTTGAAACTTTCCCGGGAACAGATAGCCGGCGGTTCAAACTGCCGTTCCCATGTTGGCCGGAGCGGGGGCATATGGCTGTACTGCTGACACCATGCTGTCAGAAGTTTCGTTCCATCAGTCAGGGTCACTGTAACCTGGTCGCGCAAAATGCATTGTATGCCCCTGCTATATGCGTCTTTCGCCCTTTCCCGGATTTCTTCCGGAAATACTGACAACTCATCTTTTCCGTCAGCTATGTCACGCAACAGGCGCAATGCCCCCGTCATTACGTCGTCATTATAGGTGATGCCAAACACATCACACCCCGTAAAACCGCCACTGACGGGATGCTGCGCGTCCAATATCCATTGCACGGCGCGCGTTGCTGCAGCAAGATACCGCTCCGCATCAATTTCTTTTACATTTTTAACTTCTTTATAAACCCTGCATAAATAACGGACCTGAGAATAGATGTTCCGGTTATCCAGCGTACTGCTTTGCCATTCCCGGGGAAAGTCGTACTTTACCGGCTTTACAGATCTGTTTGTTAACCGGAGCTTTATCAGTTCCTTTACTGTATAAACTCTTTGAAAGTCCAGGTTCTTAGCCCAACCGCCATCCGGATTCTGGAGACACACCATGTTTTCCGCAATTCCTATAATCTGCGTCGGTTGATACAGCTTCCAGGGTGGGATAGAATCTTTATATCTGTACCGGGCGTGGTTAAAACCGTCCCGAAATTCCGAAAGATCAATGGCCCGGAAGTTTTTCTCTGTCATTTTCCGGGCAGAAAGAAAACGGAATATGTTGTTACATTCTCCGTCCGTCCAAAATGACAGCACTGCAACAGAGACAATTACAACCGCGATAAAAGCCCCCAGCCACTTAAAAAATTTCATATTCTTCCCTGCCGCTTAATGTTGTTAATCTGACTCACTATCTTGAAACATGCTATAGTTTTCAAAAATTATACTTTTTATTTTTTCCGCTGGTCTAACTGATTTATAAAATAATACGTTCACGGTCTGGTCCTGCCCGGTTTTGAATATTCCTGTAACCTGGCATTAAATCGAATTGTCCCCGGTAAAAACGGCATACTGTATATTTCCCTTATCAAAAAGCCTCTCCCACAATCTGTTTTTGCTTTTTAACGTAAATTTAAAAAACAGGAGGTTCAATTGTATCGTCTTCGGGATATTCAAAAGACGAGATGATCCGGTTAATTACCCTGTCCTCTAATATATCGGGAGCTATTTCTTCCGGGTCCGCAATTTTGCGGAACTGTTCAAGGGATAAGAGTTTATCCTCCTCCAAAGGAATATTCCTGTAATTTTTCTCGACCGGAAAATGTAATGAACTGCATTCAGGCAGATATAACACCTTATACTCTTTAGGCATGACCAGCAGTTCCCATGCATATGGTTCGCCTTTTTTATTGTAACCATAACGATTGATAAACTCTAAATTATTATTGTATATAAGCCAGTGATCCCCCGGACGTTTATATTCAATAACTTTCACAGAATTATGATAACGAATCAAATCTAAACGGGAATAACTTACAACCTCAGAGTTATTTTTGGGAAGAGAAAAGGATTTTTGGAGAATTTCCGGAAAATATATCTGGTCACAGTCGATTTTTATCAGCCAGCTGTTTTTGGGAATAAATGACAACGCTGCATTGTAATAGGCAGCCAGTGTATTCTGGTATGGGATTTTTTCAGTTAAGTAATCCGGGTGATTCTGCTCCACAACGTGGTATGGATAACAAAAAGGAATGAAACCGGAATTTTGTTTACAGAAATCCTGAATAAACAAGTCGCTTCCATCCGTACAATCATTATATGCAATTACACCTTTTTTGATTACAGGGAGAATGCTGTTAAGAGACGCCTTTATCGTGATAGATTCATTTTTGACACGAATGAACGCGTATGGTTCAACCGCCCGCCCGCTTTTTACGGATAAAGTACCATAAGTTTTCCGATAATCTCTCCCGCCTAATATTTTCCTTGGAATAAATGTAACAGCCCTTCCTATCCGGTAAGACAAGCTTGTTTTGACCCTGTTTAACTCCTTTTGCAATTGCCTCTTGTCAGCCTGCAATTTTATTTTTATCTCTCTCAAGCTGCTGTTTTCCCGTTCCAAAGATTCCTTTTCGTTTTGCAACTCTTTTAATAACCTGAGCTGCTCTAACGAAAACGGTTTTTCCTTTTTTGTCTCCATCAGAGAATCCTCTCCCATAACCGGACTACACATTCCGTTGTCCACGCCTGCGCAGTGACAGCCGCAGCCTTGCCTAACCGTTCCCTCAATTCAGGATTTTCACTTAAACGGCACATATCCTTACATAGCGCATCTTTATCACCTACCGGCACCAACAGACCATTCCTTTCATCCTCTATCAGCTCTTCAGCACCGGCAAAGGAAGTAGAAATACAGGCATGCCCCATCATCATAGCCTCCATTAATGCATTGGGGAGTCCCTCATAGTCCGAAGATAAAACAAACATTTCCGCATCGGCTATGGCAGCATGCACATCCTCTTTAAACCCCTCAAAATGAACGGAATCTTTCACCCCGTAATATTCAGCAGCTTGATGCAATTCATTCGACAGCTCCCCATCCCCATATATGTGTAAATGGTAGGACGGATGCGTCTTGCGGAACAATGCAAATGCTGCTATCAGCATCTTCTGGTTCTTCTGCTTATGTAGTCTTCCTACCGTAACGATTTTTTTCTCCCTGTATGAGGAGACGAGGCAACTGACTTCGGTAGGATTCGGAATAATACAACTTTTATTCCGGACAATTTCACCATATATACTTTGCACTCTGCGGGTTTGAAAAACCGCATAATCTGTATGTTGGTGAGCAAACAGAGAATCCTTATACGACACCTCTGATTTATGTGCCGGGTCATTACGATCCGATATAATCTTCCTGCAACTACCCCGGGAAAGAACATTCACAAGATTTAGCTCATCCATAAAACTGATGCTCGTATCGATCTTATACTTATATTGTGCCCACGTAACAGCAAGCGTTTTACAAATAATACCATACCATCTTTCCATCTTTCCAGGGATCTGTTTCCTAAAGGGGATGTAAAAATTAATTTTATGGACACCAGGGCCCACAAAATATGTTTTTTCTTTCCGGACATAATATATCAAATACACCTGATGCCTTTTACTCAGCTCAGATGCAAGTCTGCAGGCAACCCGCTCCGCCCCGCCGCTGCCGAGAGATGGGACAAAAATCAATATATTTTTATCGGTTTTCTTATTAATTCCCATGGCCTTCTTATTATGAAACCTGCTCAACTGTTTTCTGTCTTAACTGTGCAATATCAGTATTATTTAATTTTTATTGTAATTATATCACATTTTTATGATATAATTGTTTTACTATATAATATAAACATATAATTATTTATTGTAAAAAACAAGTAATTATAAGCTAATTTTGCAATTTTAATCACAGGAGTAACGCATTCCATGAAAAGACTTTCTTTGCAACACCTTTCCGAAGAAGTAAATCCCCTGCCTGTACCGGACTGCCGCTACAAAATCGCGGTAGCGGGTACCGGTTATGTCGGTCTGTCCCTGGCAGTCCTGCTGGCCCAGCACAATGAGGTGACCGCCGTGGACATCGTCCCGGAAAGGGTGGCCATGCTGAACCAGCTCATTTCCCCCCTTCAGGACGATTATATTGAAACGTATCTGACAGAGGCGAAGGAAGGCAGACGGACGCTTTCGTTAAAAGCCACATCAGACAGCGCGGCCGCTTATGCCGGCGCGGATTTCATTATCATCGCAGTACCTACTAACTACGATCCCCAAAGGAACTTCTTTGACTGTTCCGTGGTGGAAGCGGTGCTGAAACAGATACAGGATATCACAAAAGACAGAAAAACCAAGCCTGCCATTGTCATCAAATCCACCGTTCCCGTCGGCTATACCGCACATATACGGGAAAAAATGCAGATGGATAATATCCTTTTCAGCCCGGAATTCCTCCGGGAATCCAAAGCGCTCTACGATAACCTGTACCCCAGCCGTATCATTGTCGGCTCAGACGAAACAACCCGGACAGCGGCCCGCGCCTTTGCCGCGCTGCTGCAGCAGGGAGCCGTCAAACGGCCGGTGGAAACCCTGTTCATGGGCCTTACGGAAGCAGAAGCCACCAAGCTTTTCGTGAACACCTACCTGGCGTTGCGGGTTTCCTTCTTTAACGAACTGGATACCTATGCGGAACTGAAAGGACTGGACACCGCCTCGATTATCAAAGGCGTCTGCCTGGATCCCCGGGTCGGCGATTATTACAACAATCCCTCCTTTGGGTACGGCGGTTACTGCCTGCCCAAAGACACCAAACAGTTGCTGGCCAATTACCGGGACGTTCCCGGAAATCTCATCAAAGCAGTTGTGGAAAGTAACCGTACGCGCAAGGATTTTATTGCCGATAAGGTATTGGAAATAGCCAGAGCCTACGCAAGCAATGAAGACTATTCCTCCGAAAAGGAAAGCCGGCAAAAAACGATCGTAGTGGGCGTGTACCGCCTCACCATGAAAGCCAACTCCGATAATTTCCGGCATTCTTCCATCCAGGGCGTCATGAAACGGATCAAAGCAAAAGGCGCCAGTGTAATCATCTACGAACCCGCACTGCAAGACGGTTCTACCTTCTTTAGCAGCCCGGTCGTAAATGATATCGCAAAATTCAAGAGCCTTTGCAGCTGCATTATTGCCAACCGCTATGATAAAGCGCTGGATGATGTGCGGGATAAAGTATATACGAGAGATTTATTCAGAAGAGACTGATCGGGACACTAAAGATTTTTTTAATAACAATACAACAATTGTTTAAAAGCAAGGAGACAGAATCCCATGGGCAAAACCCACGTTTCCCTTACCGGTAAAACCATTCTTGTCACCGGTTCCCCCGGGTTCATCGGTGCGAATCTGGTACTGCGCCTGCTGAAGGAAATGGACGGCGGTACCGTAATCAGCTTCGACAGCATGAACGACTATTACGACCCGACGCTGAAGGAATACCGGCTCGCCCTGATTGAAAAAGCGGCTGCCAGCTCACCGGTAACGCATCTTTTCGTAAAAGGCAATCTGGTGGATAAAACGTTGATAAACGAAATCTTTGCCAAATACCGCCCTGCAATTGTGGTAAATCTGGCAGCCCAGGCAGGTGTACGGTATTCCATCGACCACCCGGATGCATATATAGAGAGCAATATTATCGGGTTCTATAACATTCTGGAAGCCTGCCGCCACAGCTGCGGCGGAGGAAACGGCGGTGTGGAGCATCTGGTATACGCCTCTTCAAGTTCCGTGTACGGGGGAAACCAAAAAGTGCCTTTCAGCGCAGAAGATAAAACGGACAGTCCCGTTTCCCTGTACGCCGCCACAAAAAAAAGCAATGAGCTGCTGGCCCATTGCTATTCCAAGCTGTACAATATTCCCGCTACGGGTTTACGTTTCTTTACCGTGTACGGCCCTGCCGGAAGGCCGGATATGTTCTATTATTCCGCCACACAAAAGCTGGCAGCCGGTCAGTCCATTCAGATTTTCAACTACGGCAACTGCAAACGGGACTTCACCTATATCGATGATATTGTGGAAGGCGTGCTGCGCGTAATGCAGGGGGCACCGGAAAAACGGACCGGCGAAGACGGGCTGCCCCTGCCGCCTCACGCCGTTTACAACATCGGCGGCGGCACCCCGGAAAACCTGCCCGACTTTTTAACCACGTTACAGCAGGAACTGGTCCGGGCCAACGTACTGCCCCCGGATTATGACTTTGCGGGTCATCAGGAATTAGTCGGCATGCAGCCGGGAGATGTGCCTGTCACCTTCGCGGACAGCACAGCGCTGGAGGAGGATTACGGTTTTAAACCCGGCATCTGTATCCGGGACGGTCTGCGGAAATTCGCAGAGTGGTACAGGGAATATTATAAATAATACGTGCCTCATCGCAACCGCCGGGACATATTACTTTTGAAATAACTCTTCCACTTTTTTCAGCGCGGCCGCAATCACCTGGTCCATATCATAATATTTATACTCACCCAGGCGGCCGCCGAAAATGACCTTCTCTTCCTTTTCAGCCAGTGCCTTATAGGAAGCATACAGCGCGCTGTTACGCTTGTCGTTCACCGGATAGTAGGGTTCGTCGCCGGGTTTCCACTCGGAACTGAACTCCCGGCTGATGACTGTCTTAGGCAAATCATTGCCTTTTTCATCCTTGCCGAACGTAAACCATTTATGCTCAATGATGCGGGTCCAGGGCGTTTCGCGGTCCGTGTAGTTTATAATCGCATTCCCCTGAAAGTTAGGCATATCCAACAATTCCGTTTCAAACCGTACCGAGCGGTATTCCAGATACCCCAACTCATAGTTAAAATACGCATCAACCGGTCCGGTATAAACTATCTTTTCCGCCTGGATATTCCAGGCTTTTTTATTTATCAGGTAATCCTCATTCAGGTGTACTTCGATTCCCTCAAGCATCCGGGCAACCATCTTCGTATAACCACCTGCCGGAATACCCTGATATAACGCGTTGAAATAATTATTATCAAAGGTCAGACGAACAGGCAGCCGGTTGATGATAAAAGCCGGCAGGTCTTTACAGTCTCTGCCCCACTGTTTCTCCGTATAACCCTTAATCAGCTTTTCAAAAATATCGCGCCCCACCAGTGAAATGGCCTGTTCTTCCAGATTCCGCGGCGCGCCGGCAATCTCTTTCCGCTGCTCTTCTATTTTCGCCGCGGCTTCCCCCGGTGTCACCACACCCCACATCTTATTAAATGTATACATGTTAAACGGAAGGGAATACAACTCCCCCTTAAAATTTGCCAACGAACTGTTAGTGAAACGGTTAAACACCGTAAAAACCTGCAAATAGTCCCATACCCTTTTATCGTTGGTGTGGAAAATATGGGGACCGTACTTATGAACGTGAATCCCCTCTACGGTTTCCGTGTATACATTGCCCGCAATGGCAGAACGTTTATCAATGACCAGAACTTTTTTCCCCGCAGCGTGTAGTTTTTGCGCCATCACCGCGCCGTAAAGACCGGCGCCTACAATCAGATAATCATACATAGGCCTTATTTATCTCCCAAACATCTTTCGTTTGAATGAACATTCCGGGCTGCGTTTCCGCTGAGTCCGGGTTCAGGAAACCGGTTCCCAAATTACCGGACAGGCGGTTTCACCGCCCGCCCTTATTTTTCAGCCGGTTCCGGATCATCGACATATAGCTGTTCATCTGGGCCTGTCTGTTCAGCCGCCCCAGATTTTCTTTATGATATCTCCTTGCCAGCACCACATTATCTGTCTCGTGTATCCTGAGCCCTGCATCCCGAACCCTCAAGACCCATTGAGCCGTTTCAGACGTGGGCATGCTTTCATCATACTGCCCGACAACATCAAAAAGTTCCCTTTTCAGCAACATACAGCCGGCCAGCATCCTTCTGTAGGGTTCCGGATTTATTTTCAGCTTTGACGCTTCTTCTTCCGTCAGATCCGGCGAAATAAAATCCCTGCAAAGCGCGCTGACCAGCATTGCTTCCGGATCCTGCAGCGCCGTTTCCATCATGAGGTCAATGGCGCCGGACAGAAAATAGTCATCGGCATCCAGATAAAGAATATATCTTCCCTGCGCGCATCGATATGCGTCATTTCTGGTTGAGGCCTGCCCCTTGTGGCAACGGGTTACAAAGGTAACCGGCAGTTTCTCCTTTTCATCTGCCGCCACATCAGCAGAATCCCTGTCACTTTCACACTCTTCCATAAACCGGCTGATAACATTAAAGCTATTATCGGCGGAACCATCATTCACAATGACCAGTTCACAGGAATATTTGTCTGAAACACAGCTTTCTGTCGCTTCTCTTACATATTTTTCAGCATTAAAGACCGGTATCAGAATACTCACGTCATACCTGCATGCTTCTTCCAGCCTCTTGCGTCTGATCCCCCGCATAAAAGCGTCAATGACCCGTTCTTTTCTTCCGCTCATCACAGCGCCGGCTGACAGACCGCTGTCCAAAATATGCCGCACATATAACGGGGCCTCCAAGAACAAGCTTTTGCAGCCTGCTGTTTTTACGCGAACCAGCCACTCCGTGTCTTCACGGATCCGCAAACTTTCATCAAGCAAGCCTAATTCTTCAAATACTCCTCTTTTTATGAGGGCAGTCCGGAAATGAATTTTATCTTTTACGGCCATCGCTGCCAGTTGTTCTGTCCTCTCCGTTTTCTCATCCATTACCGTCCGGTTGCCTGTCAAAACAATCTGCGCTTCCGGATGCAACGCAAAACAGGCAAGCTGTTTTTCCAACTTGCTTTCTTCCCATTCGTCATCTGCGTCGCAAAAGCCGATATATGCGCCTCTTGCGAGTTTTATGCCGATATTCCTGGCAACGGCCGGTCCGCCATTAACAGTACTCCGCACCAGAACGACCCGGTCATCTTTTTGATATTCTCTGACCAGCAGGGCAAACGTCCCGTCTGTGGAAGCATCATCCACTACGATCAGTTCCATATTCTGATCTAACTGACGAAGAATACTTTCAACACAGCGGATAACGTATTCGCAGCCGTTGTATACGGGCACAACCACTGATACTTTCATAATACCTCCGTAATGAATGCATCTCTCATAACATTCCCACCCATTCTCTCAGGTATTCCGCATTGCGTCTGATATCATCCGTCAGCTTAAAATCAAATGCCGGTAATTTCCGCAGCAACTGCATCATTCCGAAAAAAATATCCCTGTTTTTCAGTTCCCTGTTCTGATATGACGTGGACGACAGCAGAGGTATCAGCTTTCTCACATCCGGATTTCTGCTGATTTCCGGCAGTTCCGCATGGGCAATGTGGGGGATAATAACGGCGTAAAGGGGAAGACTGTCTACTATCTGACTGCCAAAGGACTCTAACCGGACAAGGCTCTTATCCCGTTCTCTGCTGGACCAGAAAACACCTTTCTTATACTCCGGCAGCCTGGCAAGCATGTCTTCTTTCAGGTATCCCGTAGAATACAACCGAACCGCAACCGGTCTTTCTTCCATTTTCACCAGCAGATAATCATCCGAAAGAAATTCCATGCCGGCGAGCAACGCCGACATGGAAAGAGTCGATTTCCCGCTGCCGCCGGCACCGGATATGAGCACACCTTTCCCCTTTGTTCCTATGGCTGCGCTGTGTAAAAAAGTATAACCCTTCCGCTGGGCCCACCAGCTAAATTCCATATGCAGCGGATGCGATATAAAGTTGTCAATCGAATGCTTATCCTGGCACAGCCAAATATATGTTTCATCATATTCAGCGGAATACAGGCTGAAAAAGCCGAACTCAACAGATGCCGCCAGCCTTCCTTCTTCACAACTGTATATGTACCTTCCCTCTGCCCTTGCCAGCTGTTCCGGAAGAAAATGAACCAGCGCGTCCGTGTCTCCCAAAAAACAGTAAAACGTTTCATGTTTGTGATCATCATTATTCGGATGAAACAGATGCCGGAGCGAAGAAAACAACAGCGGGGGCGGCATAAAACCTGCACAACAGAGATGGATTCCATTCCCATCAACCTCAAAAAAGCAGTCATGAGTATGCTGTGCTTCCTCTACCATTAAGCGCAAATCGCGTACCAACGAGCTGAACAGACTCATTTCTTCATCATCCCCTGCCTGTCATACAAAGCCTTTAGTCGGAAATAGGACATTCTTTTAATAACTGCCATTTCGCCGAAGCACGTTTTATACCACGCCAGCCATTCATCCGCGAAATGGATATCACTAAATTTCCAGGGTTTGGCTTCCCCGGAAAAATGTACGATAGCCGCATTACTTTTGGCTTTCGCAAAATCGTCCTGATTTGTTATGCAGTGAATCATACAATTGAATTTCCGGTATTCTTCAAGTTTCACTTTCCCGTCAAATAACAGGTTGACAACATCCTGCCCGGGGAAAAGATATCTTTCTGTTTTTCCGGATGCCACAAGCCGGTTTATCTTTTCTTTTGTTATTTCCTTACGGCATTCCGGCAGATTCAGAAGCATAACTCCTGCATTGCAATAATTTTCAGGTTGCCGGAGTTTAAGACTTCTGGCATTGTTATAAATCAGGTTCTGCATGGCCGGACCATATCCGCAGGCGATGGCCATGTTTTCCTCAAACCGGGAATAATAAAACAGCCCTATATCTTTCCTTACGATAATATCCCCATCCAGCCAGAGTATACGCTCCATATCCTTGGGCAGGTATTCCGCCGCAAGCAGCCGGTAATAGGTTTCTTTGGAAATATACGGTTTTGTTTTGGCTGAGACAAACGGGTCATCCGGCAGATGCAGCCTCTCATAGCCGGCGTGAAAACGTCGGACACAGTCTGCTATTCTTTCGTTCATGGAGTCCGAAAGGTTTGCTTCAAGCATATAAACCGTGTGCTCTTTTTCTGCATTACATGGATTCGTTGAAAACAGAGAAGTCAGCATCACCATAAGCGGCATACCGTAATGATCGTTGCAGCTTACCAGGATGTTCATGATTTTTTATGCGGCCAGCCGGCCTCTTCGTCTACCTCATGGATGGGATCCACCGTTAACAGATCTGCGACATCCGTAAAAACTTCGCAGGACAGTTCCGGTATTTTTTCGCTGTCGATTGCCGCAACATACTGCTCTGCGTTTCCTTCAGTATTTCCGCCGGGAATGATGATTCCAAGTGCTGTCATTCGTTCCACAAACCTGTTAACGTGTTCAGATACGTTACAAGCCTCTCCCCCGTACCTGCTGCAAAATGCCTGCGCTAAATCCTCTGTGCTGCACCCTTCTGTCAGTGCTTTTAACACAATGGAAGATGCTTTGTCAAAGGAATAATACTCTCCATTAACATGATTCAGTACGATGTACTGGCCATCCGCAAAATCCGCGAAAACTTTTTTTTCATTAAAAATAAACATGATTTATCCCTCCCGCAATTATAATTCCCTGACCGGGAAGCCTAAACAGATTACTTTTTTACCAGTTTAACGAATATTGCCGCGTATCTTTTTAGCAGAGACGGAACTCCGTCGGCATGACGCGTTTCACAGAAATACTTCCAGAAACCATAATCAGGATCTATACGTTCAAGTTCCGGGCCATAATAACAATGATACGCAGTCCATGAATATTTCATGGAACGCAAAAAATGTCTGACACGATGCTTTTCTTTGTCGCGAGTTTTAATATACTCACGGTATTCTTTGTGTTCGCGGCAAAAATCCATAACTTTCTTGTGCCATTTTTCATAGGTCCTATCCTGCGGAAAAAACTTTTTTCTGTCACGTTCCGTAAGGATATCCGGAAATACTTCGGAAAAAACGGGCATCAGCCAGGCAAGGTAATGAGAAGATCCAGTCTCTCTGGCCCGGACGGCCACCTCTTCCCAGTTCCAATATTCCAGCCCGGTCTTTCCAAGAACACTTCTGACGTCTAACAGCCATTTTACCTTTCGTTCTGTTTGTATATTTTTTATTAAATCGCGTGCTTTACAGTCTATCACATGTATAAACATGTCAACCGGACTTAAAACCATGACATCTGTGCCATTAAAACCTATTGTAACAGCCTTCTCCCACAATCCGGACGCGGCTTCTCCGTGCGTTTTAAAAATCCATTTATGCAAATCAATGGTTTTTCCTTGTTTCTGTATATGTTGCGCATGTAGAGACACAGCACCGTTTTCCGCAAAAGTATCGGATTCCATCAGACATTTTCTGGCTTCCTCAAAACGGTCTTCCGGAACCGCCAGGTCAAAATCTGACATCTGCCTTGGCAGATGGGGTGCATAGTAAGCACGCATAGCCATACCTTTTAAAAACAAAACAGGAATATTTCTTTGCTTTAACAGCAACAACTTCTCGTTCAGCCACGGAACTCCGTATATATTCCGCAGGCGAACCGATTTATATATGCCCTCCAGCCGCGGCCGCAATGGCTGAGGAAAAAACTGCCAGTTCTGTTTATTCCCCAGAATCGCCAGCAACAACAGAAATTCGATTTTCTCACCGTCAATATCGGTTCCACGCAAAAGGGCCGAAATCTCCTCTTCAGAATATGCCTCTTCTGAGAACAGCAGTTGCAGTATTTTTTTTTCTTTTACATCAATCATCGCAGCCCTCTTTCGCTACTTTCCTTTATTTAGATTCTGACGGGATCAGTTTCCCGTCAACCACTTTATAAATGATATCGCAATCAGCCAGAACACCTGACTTATGTGCAATAATCACCATTGTCTTTTTACCATGCAGATGATTCACTGCATCGATAATTGCCGCTTCTGTTTCCAAATCCAGGGCAGATGTTGCTTCATCAAACACCAGGATGTCAGGTTTTCTGTAAAGAGCTCTGGCTATGCCGATACGCTGAATCTGCCCCCCGGAAAGACGTATCCCTCTTTCTCCTACCCGGGTATCCAGTTTCTCCGGGACAGATTGGAAGTATTCGGCAATCTGGGCTTCTTCCAGACATTCCCAGACCAACTCGTCGTTAATCTTTTCCGGATCAGTCCCAAACGCCACATTCGCCCGCACTGAATCATCGAGTATAAAAGTAAACTGCGGAATATAGCCTATAGCGTCACTTCGCAGAATCACTTCTCCGGAATCCGGTTCAAGAATACCCAGCATAATATCCGCAAACGTAGTTTTTCCGGCGCCGGATACACCACTGATCCCTATCATTTCTCCTTTCTTTGCCTGAAAGGAAATACGGTCGAGAATGGTTTTTTCTGTTCCCGGATAGGAAAATGAGACGTCTTTGAACATAATATCGTATACCCCGCTCCCGAACAGAGGCATTACAGTATATTTATTGTTTTGCGCCAATTCTGCTTTACGATTATCTTCTTCCAACGGAGCTGTAATATTGTTAAGCGCCGGCATGTTATACACAACAGATGCCACCGTTGACGTCAGCCGGTTGGCCGCCGGCATAAGTTTAATGGCAACCATGGCAAAAGCGCTTACCGCCGGCAGAAGGGATCCCAGTGTTTTACCAAAAAACATCAACAGGACCAGGATCCCCAGCATACCGCAAACAAAAACCATTTCAATAAATGGCCTTGGAACATTGCCCAGTACCTGGCGAATCCTTTCTCCATCACGGATTTGTTCCCCTGCATCATGAATCTTTTCGGCAATAAAATCCTCGGCATGCATGTGCTTTATTTCTTTAATACCCGCAAATCCCTGACCGACCCACCTGCTTCGCACCCTTTCGCCGGCCATTACTATACTCCCGGCATCGTGAAGCCTGGGCCTTATAAACCGGCCCATGATAACCACTGTAATAATAATATTCAGCATTACACAAATGCTCATTAACGGGTCAATAATAAACAGGGTCAGAAGCAGGATAACAGATACCACAAATTCCGCGACCATTGTCAGTACATGTTGCAGAACCTGGAACACCTTATTAAGATCTGAAACAAGAAGTTTATGCATATCGGCAGAATTTTTATTGAGATAATATGCATATGGCTTATTTAAGAATATCCTGACCAGACGGTTCTGCGTTTCCAGTTTGCACTGACTGATAAATTTTGCCTGCAGATTGTATTCGAAGATTAAGTAAACAGTCTTGGTCACATAAATTATTAGTAACACACCCATACACGCCATCGCAAACCGGGAAGGGGAAGAAAAACCAAGGTCATAAAATAACCTGCCCAACAAAGGAATTTTATGCATAAAGTCATCCCGGGTAATGACTGCCACAAACGGAACAATAACAGAAATCCCGAAAGCCTCCAGAAAAGCGCCTATAAGCATTATAAAAAATAAAACTACGATATGTGTTTTCTGTTCTTTTGTCAAAAGGATTTTCAGTTACTTTACAAAATACCGAATCAAGATAGAACCTTTCCCGATATATAAACAGATAAAAACGGACACATATCAGATACTCTTTTCCCACCAGTTCCTGTTATCCAGATACCAGGCAATCGTTTTCTTCAGCCCGTCAGAAAAACAGGTCTGCGGGAACCAGCCCAGCTCTTCCCGGATTTTGACAGGGTCAATCGCATACCGTCTGTCATGCCCGTTTCTGTCTTTTACGTAAGTAATTAAATCTTCCGGTTTACCCAGCTCTTTACAAATCATCTTAACGATATCGAGATTGCGCATTTCATTATGGCCGCCAATATTATATATCTCCCCTGTACGGCCTTTATGGATAATAAGATCAACAGCTTTGCAATGATCTTCCACATAAAGCCAGTCACGTACATTCATGCCGTCTCCGTATACCGGAATCCGTTTGTCGCGCAGGCAATTTACAATCGTCAGCGGAATCAGTTTTTCGGGATACTGATACGGTCCGTAATTATTACCGCAGCGTGAAATACTTACAGGGAGGCCGTATGTTTTGTGATAGGCCAGAACCAGCAAATCAGCCCCGGCTTTAGAAGCGGAATACGGACTGGAAGGCCGGAGCGGCGTTGTTTCCGCAAAACGCAAATCCTTTCTGTCCAGAGGCAGGTCCCCGTATACTTCGTCAGTAGAAACCTGATGATAGCGCATAACGCCATACTTTATGCATGCGTCCATCAACACGCCGGTGCCTTTAATGTTTGTTTCCAAAAAAATCTGCGGTTCTTCGATAGACCTGTCCACATGGCTTTCCGCCGCAAAATTTACGACAACATCCGGGCGTTCTTCTTCGAAAAGAGTATTAACAGCCTTCCGGTCACAAATATCCGCCCTCTCAAATCGAAACCGCGGATGCGTCATCACCGGCCGCAGAGTGCTTATATTCCCGGCATACGTCAGTTTATCCAGACATATAAGCCGGTATTCCGGATGTACAGCCAGCATATGAAAAATAAAATTACTCCCAATAAAACCCGCTCCGCCGGTTACAACAATTTTCATACAAAAATTCTCCGTTACATGTTCCATTGTTTATGGATTATTATACGGGCAACGTATGATAATCCTTTATCTCTTTTCAAAGCCCGTTTAATAATAATTACGGTGCTGTTTTAAAGGAATTAAAACCTGAATGCTTCCTTTAACCCCGGCCATTCCTGATCTTTTTTACTTAACAGCAACGGTGTGCCATCAGACAAGGTATAACCATTGGCAGCAGCGCTTCCCCGGTAAACGCCCTCAACTTCCGGCCAGCTGACGCCCAATTCCGGATCATTCCATGCTAACCCGCTTTCTTCTTCAGGATGATAATAATCGGTGACTTTATAACATATCTCCGCAATATCACTTAAAACAAGAAATCCGTGGGCAAAACCCCGGCTGATATAAAGCTGCTTCTTATTGCGTTCTGTCAGTTCTATGCCAAACCACTTTCCAAATGTACTGCTGTTGTTGCGCAAATCCACGGCAACATCAAATATTCTGCCCTTAACTGCACGAACCAGTTTTCCCTGGGAATAATTCCTTTGATAATGCAGTCCCCGCAGTACGCCTTTTACGCTCATGCTCTGATTATCCTGCACGAAAACCATATCCATTCCGTACTGCGCCAGTTCCTGCTGATTATAGGTTTCCATAAAATACCCACGGTCATCTTCATACAGCGCCGGGTCAATGATATACACTCCCTGAAGCGGGCTTTCCGTAACCTTTGCCTGTTTCCGTACCATTAAAACTCTATCTCCTTAAGATACCTTGCCAGCGCATCCTGCCAGGGCGGGAGATGCAAAAACCCGTTAATTGTCAGTTTTTCCTTGCTCAGCCTGCCGTTTACCGGCCGGTGCGCCTTATTGCGTCCATATTCTGCTGTTGTTACAGGAACCAGTTTAACAGTATAGCCTGCCTGTTTAAAAATCTCACAGGCAAAATCATACCAGCTGATGTAACCGCCCTCATTGGTTGCGTGGTAAAAACCGTATTTTCCGGTCTCAATCATATCCACCAGCAGCCGGGCCAAATCATGCGTATAGGTAGGTGTCCCAACCTGGTCGTTAACAACTCTGATTTCAGGATACTTTTTGCCTAAGCTTAACATGGTTCTGACAAAATTGCTTCCGTTTTTACCGAAGATCCAGGATGTTCTGACAATAAAAAACCTGGTTAACAATGCTGTTACAGCCAATTCTCCTGCCCGTTTCGACTGCCCATATACATTCAAAGGCATAACTTCCGGACAATCCGGTTCCCAGGGAGCTGCCCCCTGTCCGTTAAATACATAATCTGTGCTGATATACAACATTTTGCAGTTTAACTCCCTGCAAACTGAAGCAATATTTCTTGTTCCTGACCCGTTGACTGCAAATACTGTCTGCCTTTTATCGTTATCTTCCGCTTCATCAACAGCAGTCCAGGCGGCGCAGTGCACAACAGCGTCCGGGGAGATCTCATGCAATACCGCTCCGACAGTTTTCGAGTCCGTAATATCCAGGCTTCTGTAATCCTGCCCGCTTTCCCAATTACATATGGCAGCAATATCACTGCCAATTCCCATGTGCTTTCGGTTTTCCAGCTCTGTCATCACATCATGGCCGAGCTGACCGTTTACCCCTGTAACAAAAACCTTCATTTTTTCCCCTGCTATTCTTCGCTTACGCTTCAGAGCTGTATTTTTCCTTCTGCTACAGTTTTCAAATGTGCCCCATAAGGGCTTCTGGCATAACGCGCTGCGCTTTCAAGCAATGTTTCGGTTTTTATCCAGCCATTATTCCATGCAATCTCTTCCGGGGCAGAAATAGTAATTCCCTGTCGTTCGGTTACCATTTTTACAAAATCAGCAGTATCCAGCAGGCTGTCTGCCGTTCCCATATCACGCCAGGCAAAACCCCTTCCCAAAAGCTGTACTTTAAGCGATTTTTTTTGAAGGTACAGGATATTAAGATCCGTAATCTCCAGTTCGCCACGGGCTGAAGGACGTATGTTTCGAACACTTCCGCTTACGCCGGAAGGATAAAAATACAGACCGGTAACCGCATAATTAGATTTAGGAACTATGGGCTTTTCTTCTATGGATAAAATCGATCCGTTTTTATCAAACGAAAGCACGCCGAAACGTTCCGGATCATTTACATAATATCCGAAGACGGTCGCTTTATTTTGATTTTCTGCATCCCGGACTGCAGCTTTCAATAATTTTCCAAGCCCGTTTCCGTAAAAGAAATTGTCACCCAAAATCATGGCACAGGCATCTCCGCCAATAAAATTTTCTCCAATTAAAAATGCCTGGGCTAACCCGTCCGGACGCTTCTGAATTTCATAAGACAACCGGATTCCAAATTGCCGGCCGCTTCCCAGCAAACATTCAAACCTCGCCGTATCTTCCGGTGTGGAGATAACCAGGATATCACGGATTCCTGCCAGCATTAACGTGGACAGGGGATAATAAATCATCGGTTTATCATAAACGGGGAGCAATTGTTTCGACGTCACCAAGGTAAGGGGATAAAGCCGCATACCTTCTCCCCCGGCCAGTATAATTCCTTTCATAATGCCTCTCCCAGCGTCCGCATACGTCCTTTAGCGTATCAGCAAATCTTTGTCCCATATAATGCACAAAGCAATTCAAACAACGACGGAAAATATTTAAAAAGCACTGTCTGTATCTTTTGCCGGGATGAAAATCTCCCGGATATATGGATTTTACCCCTGTCATATCCTGTTTTCCAGATGATATACGGCAGACTGAACTGGTCCCTGGTCGGATACTTCAGATGCTCGTCCCATCATACTTCCATCAGCTTCTGCACATCTTTATCACCGTGCTTCCTGATCAGGATTGCATTTTCGTACAATCCGAAATGTTGGGGGAATCCTTCCTTTTTGTATGAGGCAATCTGTTGTTTTGACAACGCAGCATCAGCCTTTTTCAAATAGGTTACCTGGATCAGTTCATCATAAATACAGCCCCTTGTTCTATGATAATGAACACCAAATCCATGATCTCCCATTTCTGCTATCAAAGGGCTCACAGGCGCAGTTATCTTAATATTGCCGTCAATGTAAATCGAGTAATCATATTCCGGCAGATAAAGGAACGGAAGCATCTTGATTTTTCTGTTTAACTGTAAGGGTGAGAGTTCCGTATCCTCTTTAAATCGGGCTGTATCTGTTTTTGTCCATTTGGAATCCGGTAAAACCACTCCGTCGGTAAACATGAAATATTCAACTCCGGGTCCGCGCATAAGGGTTCGATAATGTTATCATAATCACCGGTAACACTCGAATAAACGGCTATTTTCAAACCGTTAGTATCCGTTTCGGCGTTCCCGGCTCAGGTCATTATAGGTTTCCCTGTAAATACACCCCCATGTCACACCAGACCGGTTGTAAAACAACTTCTTTTAATCTCAAACAAATAGTATCCTAAACAGTACCTCAAGGTTTTTCCCTTCTTAATTTTGAATACTCGCGCAGTTTTGAGTTGGGAGAAAATTTTGAAACATCGTAATCATTCACAACCGGTTCGGCAA
The DNA here is from genome assembly GCA_016290335.1 of Treponema sp. Next base: position 26,492 of record JAEETM010000006.1, read on the forward strand.
AAAAACTGCCGGTAATATCATCGGGGCTTTTTATATGCAGCATTTGGGAAGGAGTAAAAAAAGGAGCCTCCAAAATTTCCAGATTAGTTGTGATTAATTTTTTTCTATATATCAGTGATTCAAAGGTTCTGAGACTAAAGTAGTTATTATTATCTTCTAAAAGTTCCAGAATGCAATTTGCATGATTCACCCGCTTTAAGACATCCCGATATGGCATATGCCGGTTATATATGATTCCGCTTCGGGGCACCTGGTTTTCTGAAGATACCCCGGTTACAAAAAAAGTACACTTTAAACCTAACTGGGAAAGCCTGTCATATATTGAAATCAGTTGGGGCAACCTCCCTTTATTCCTTCCAACAAAAAGAACGTCCGTATAAGGGAATTCCGAATCTTCCGGTTTATGAAGGGAATAACATAAAGGTTGAAATAAAAAACCATACTGCCGGCTGTCTGTCTTATTAAATGTAATAATATGATCATACAAATCACTGACTTGCGATAATTTTCTTAAATTATTGTACTTACCGCAAACATTTGTAAATTCAAATAACATTACGAGTTTCGGATACTTATTACGCAGGTAGCTTAAATATTTTCCTGAAAACGAAACCGGATTGTTTTCAGGAAAAATAATATACTGATCCATATCCTTATTAAAAAAAGATGCGCAACTATATAAACTGTACCATATAGATTTTAACGGCAGTTCTTTTTTATTATACCATCTTTTTGCATTATGAATATGATTTATTTTATCCAAAAATGAAAAACCCGTTCCCTCACAGATAAAAACATCCGGGTTATGGTATAAGTCCTGGTTGGCTATTTTCCAATAGTCATAGACCCCTGCAAAAAAAATATACGTTGGCATATCCGATTTTTTCATCAAAGAATCCTCTCCCATAACCCGGCAATATGTTCAGTTTTTCCCATCCTCTATCAGTTCATCCGAACCGGTACAAGCGGTAGAAATACAGCAATGCCCCATTATCATTGCTTCCATCAGCGCATTGGACAGTCCCTCGTAACCGGAGGATAACACAAACTGTTCAGCGTCCGCTATCTCCCTGTATTGCCATCGTCTTTTTTATGCCTGATAACTAAAACTCAATCTGTTTAATCAAATCTATTTTTTTCAAAGAATCTGAGTCCGTATACTCAACACTGTCATCGGACATGAAAGAAACATCTTTTTCTTTATTTACATAATCCATATAACACTTATATGCCTTTCCTGCTTTCGAATATCCCTTTCCGAACCGTGCTATCTCTTTATATTTTTCCAAATCTTCTTCTGTAAATTTATAATGTAAAATTCCCATATAACAGACTGCTGTTTGCAGTAAGTCAAAGGGATATTGAAAATGAGCACTGGAACTGACTGTGCCTTCTTCAAAATAACAAAGCGGATACTTAGACACGGTCGTCGGAAATCCCATGACCCGCTGTCTGGGTCCTCACACAAAGTTCATGAACTTACAGGCGCCGGCCATCCTTTCTTTTTCGGTATAACTGCCCGTGTCCATCCATCTGTATTCTTTAAAAATATCCCCCCTGTGATCAAACAGTTTCCCGGAAGTATACATATCTATTAACAGTCCCTTAAAACGTTTGATATTTGCCCGCTTCGCAAACGCAATGACCCCGTTTAACGGATGCTTCTCCATTCCAACGTATGTTATCAATTCATCCGAGTCTGTCAGCAAATACCAGTGATTGAATCCATAATAACTTATAATCCGGTTTATCCACCCTTCTTTAACCCGGGTTTGATACTTGTCCCGGGTTAAGAATAAGTCAACATCTTTTTGCTGATCAAGCCATTCAAACGTTCCGTCATCAGAACCGTTGTCCATAATTGCAAATTTTTCAATGCCCAATTTTCGATAATGCGAAACAAGCATCTGTATTTTTTTTAAATCATTTTTAACACACAATACAACAACGGGAACTGTATCAGGCACGAGATCTGTTTTTTTGATAATAACAATATCCGAAAAAGCAAAGGAATATACAATTTTCCAATTTAAAAAGCCATTCCCTGCTTTGTAGCACTCTCTTATCATGGAAGCCAATGCGTTTTCCCAGATCTTGCGATCTTTTTCAGAAAGATACTTTAATTTGCCCATATGATGGGAGCAGAAAAACAACAATGGAAAAAGCGGAAAGGATAAATAATAGCACAAATGATAAACGGGCTTCTTTGCGAAATCAAAACAACTATTGTAAAAATATCGCTTTTATCCATCATCATGCAACTCCCTATGACCTATCGCTAATACCAGACTTAGCTGCGCACTATACCAACCTTCCCAAGTCACAGCACAGTATTTAAAAAAATAATCTTTATAAAAATTGTTTTAGTCCCCTGTACATTTTCTTTGCAATTAAAATATGGTCCTTCCCGGAAGGATGCACTTTGTCCGGCAGTAACTGCTCAACTTCACTGTTCGTTAAAAAATTTTCCGTGCAATTTACACAATGACCACCGTAAACACTGCATCTTTGTTTTATAAGAGCCGCAATATTATTTAAAGTCCTGCCTGAAAACTCATATTCTCTGTCATAGTTTGTTAATTGATTCCCGTAAATACTGAATTAAACGGAGTAATATACACAAGTCTCGCATTTGGGAACTTTTTTATAAGGCCTTCCTTTTAAATTCGATGTCATTCCATATGCAATAGAATCACCGATCGACAGCCATTTCTTACGAAATGATTTCCAAACGTATGCTGTTCCGGCTTTATCAAGATGCACAAAATCAATGAACGACTCATCAGACAGATTATAATATTTTGCATTATAACTGCCAATAACTTTTATACACACCCTCACGGTCTCAGATATCCAGTTTCACGAAACGGAAGTTAGGTTTATCCAATCTGTAACATATTTTCTTTTCTATTCAATGGAGCAAACGCAATCATATCATCCATGCTATCATATACAATCTTCCCTTTGAAAGATAGTGGTATTCTTTCAATAAAATAGGGTGATGATATATATAATTTCCGTGACCTGCTCCCCAAAAACTGATCCACTCTGAACTTTAGTCTGGCTGTGGTATAATTACCACAAAGGGGGCTAAAGACCATGAAAAATCGTTTCACAGAAGAGCAGATCATCAAGGTACTTAAAGAACATGAGGGCGGCAGGCCTGCCACCGACATTGTCCGTGAACTTGGAATTGCTGAACAGACTTTTTTACAACTGGAAGCGCAAATACGGAGATATGAACGTTTCAGAAGTCAAAAGGCTGAAGCAACTGGAAGCCGAAAACGCAAAGCTCAAAGAGCTTGTTGCCGATCTTTCGCTGGATAACAAGATCCTAAAGGACGTTATCTCAAAAAACTCGTAACGCCTGCAGCGAAACGTGCCGCATGTGAAAGAATCCAGAAGGACTTTCACATCAGCGAACGCAGAGCTTGCAGGCTGATAGGGATATCTCGCAGCACGAAGCGTTACGAGCCCAGGAACAATTCCGAAGAGGAAAAGATCACGGAGTCCATGCAAGCGATAGCATCTCGCTGGAAACGGTTTGGATACCGCCGTATCAATATGATGTTGCAAAGAGAAGGCATCCATATTAATCACAAAAAGGTCTACCGCCTCTATAAAAAGGCGGGTCTTGCACTCAAGCGCAAGCTGAAGCGGAAAATCTATGCAAAACGCGGAACGCCGGATAGAAGTCATCTTCTGGGTCCTAATGACCGTTGGTCCATGGACTTTGTCAGTGATATTACCGTTACTGGCAGAAGGTTCCGCATATTCGCCCTGATCGATGAAGTTACGAGGGAATGTATTGCACTGGAAGTGGATACATCCATTACCGGACAACATGTAACAAGATATCTGAATAAAGCGATGCTGTTCCGCGGCCGTCCAAAAGAAATTCTTTCTGACAATGGCCCCGAATTTACCAGTAATGCTCTCAATGCATGGGCCTATGAGAAGCATATAGAGCATGTGTTTATTGATCCCGGAAAACCCATGCAGAACGGTTTCATTGAAAGCTTCAATGGGAAGCTCCGGGATGAATGTCTTAACCTGCACTGGTTCCACAATCTCCAGGAGGCACGGGAGATAATCAGCCGATGGAAAAACGAGTACAATATGGTTCGCCCGCATAGTGCGCTGGGTCAAAAGACTCCGGCAGAATATGCGCAAACATTTTGATTATTGCAGCTATACTAAAATTCCCCGTGGTACATAAAACGGGGGCAGGTCAAACTTATACAACAACCAACTTCCCATCAACCACTTTGTACGTAATATCGCAATCGGCCAACACGCCAGACTTATGGGCAATAATGACCATAGTCTTTTTGCCGTGCAGCCGGTTCACCGCTTCAATAATAGCAGCCTCCGTTTGCAGGTCCAGGGCAGAAGTAGCTTCATCAAAGACCAAAACATCCGGTTTACGGTACAAAGCGCGGGCAATGCCGATACGCTGAACCTGCCCGCCGGACAGCCGGATGCCCCGCTCTCCCACCTGGGTATCCAGTCCATCGGGAAGAGAACGGAAATAGACAGCGATCTGCGCCTCATCCAGGCATTCCCAAACCAGCGCGTCATCAATTTCCGAACCCTCCACTGCAAAAGCTACATTGGCCCGCACCGTGTCATCCAGCATAAAGGTGAACTGGGGAATGTAGCCAATACTGTTACTGTAGATCACAACTTCTCCAACATCGGGTTCCAAAAGCCCCAACATCAAATCTGCAAAAGTAGTTTTTCCGGCACCGGACACCCCGCTGATGCCAATCATCTTACCGTGTTCCGCCTTAAAAGAAACATCTTTCAAAATCACACGGTCCGTGCCGGGATATGTATAAGACACACGGTCAAACACAATATCATATTTTTCTTCGCCATTCCGGGGCTGCATCTTATACCGACTGGGCTTCGTCATCTCCTCATCCTGTGCCATTTCTTTCAAGAGCTCCGCAATATTATGAAACACCGGCATATTGTAAGTAACCGTAGCAACCGTAGAAGTAAAACGGTTGGCAGCAGGCATCAGTTTAATAGCTACCATAGCGAAAGCGCTCACAGCCGGAAGCAGAGACTCCAGTGTCTTCCCCATATACATCATCAACACCAGCACCCCCAGCATACCGCACACACAGGCCGCCTCAATCACGATGCGGGGAATATTGTTTAACACCTGCCGTACCCGTTCCCCTTCACAAATCTTCTTGCTGTTTTCGCAAATCCTGCCAAGCACAAAGGGCTCCGTATGCATATGTTTAATCTCTTTGATGCCGGAAAAGCCCTGGCTCACCCAGCGGCTGCGAATACGTTCGTTCTCCCAGACAATGCTCCCTGCCGCATCCAGCCTGGGCCTTATCACACAGCCAATAATATAAATGGTTAACGAAATAATCAGCAGCACACAAAAACTCATCAGCGGGTCAATCACAAACAGTGTGACCAGCAAAATCACCGCCACCACCAAGTCCGTCAGCATCCCCAGCACCTGCTGGAGCACCTCGAACACCCTGTTCAAATCAGCAATCAGCAGACGGTGCATCTCGGAAGAATTTTTGTTCAGATAATAAGAATAGGGTTTCTTCAAAAACGCATTTACCAGCCGCTCCTGTATCTCAAACTTGCAGTTGTTCACAAACTTCGCCTGCAGGCTGTACTCGCCCATCAAATACACCGTTTTAATTAAATACACCAAAATCAGCAAGCCCATACAGGCCAGGGCGAACTGGTCAGGCGACGTAAAACCCAGGGCGTGAAAAGCCCTACTCAAAATCGGAAGCTTTTCAATAAAATCATCCCGAGTGATAACCGCCACAAAGGGAACGATAACCGAAACGCCAAAGGCTTCCAGAAAAGCGCCGATAATCATCACGATAAACAAAAAGATAATTTGCCTTTTTTGTTTTTTGTTAAACAGCACATTTAACTGCTGCATAAAATCGTAAATCAAAGTAGAGCCTCACTTTGTTCGTATTCACTGTATAATCTTTCCAAAAATTATATTCTTACATTTTTAATTTCTTGTTTTCACGTTAATAATATCATTTATAATTTGATCCATATTGAAGGAGTTGTAATAGTGTATGCAGCGTGTACTCATTTCCTTATAATTAGCAGTTATTAATGCTATATTTTCAATAATTTTTGAAACTGTATATGGGCGGCAAACATACCCAATACCATATTTGTAAAAAGGTAAATTCAAACCAGGCATATCTGTGCCAATCATAGGTATTCCATATGCTGCATATTCAAACAACTTGTTCGGTGCGCAATATAAAGCGTTGATCTTCGCATAATGAGCAGCATCAGCGGCTTTATATGGCAGAATACCAATATATGCGTATCTTGTAATCAGCAAATGGAACGGAGGCCTTATATAAGGTATAGTAACAACAGCGTCTCCACCTGCCTTACATAAGCGTATTTTATAATCTGTTTCAATTCCCATCAAATAGAGAACATAGTTATCCTTTAACTTTGCGATAGCCTCAACAAAGTTATCAAGGTCCCTGTCATTATAAAATCCGCCCTGATATATAACAATTCTGCGTTTTTCCTGTTTTACCAATTCTTCAATTTTTAAGATATCATCCGGTATCTCCATCTTGCCAAAATCCGGTAAAGACATCCTGTTTGGTAATACCGTTGGTAAGTCGGACAGCGACCACCACACTTTCTGTATATGTGCCCTGTTATATTCCGGTACAACTACCTTAAAAGCTTTTTGCGCATACTTTTTAATATTTAAACCGAAAACTTTCTGTCTGGGCCATCTGGGGATATCTCTTATTAATTCCATTAACTGCATTACATGCCGGTACTTTAAAACCACATCCCCCAAATCTCTTACCGTTGAATCTGTGGCAGTCCATAAAATATCATGGTGTAACATTTCTTCAATTACACGCTTACGCATAAAGCTAGTTTTTCTAAAATAACGAATACCCGGAGGTGTGCCTTTAAAATCGGGTATTTCAATAAATCTGTAATTAGGATTCAGATCTAAGACCAGTCCGGTTTTATCTTTACCCATTAATGTTACTGCATGATCGTTACGCAATAAAATTTCTATTAGATTTCTGATTGGCGGCCAAGAATTAACTTCTTCGCTAACTACTACTAATATTTTCAAATCGACGCCTCCACAAAAGACCAACCATTTTTAAATTTAGCCACGCAGTACAGTATAATAAATGGTATGCCTTTAACCGTAGCAACAACCTGATGACGTTCCTTTTTAAGCTTAATCTGTCTTTAGTATTATAACACTTAATTGTTTCTGGATTTGCTGCGGCAGTTTTCAAGTGTTCTATAGTTTCTTTAAAATTATTATGCACTATAATATCGTTAAGATAACAAGAAAAAGCACTCCTATTATTTTCCATATAGAAGTCAATATCACTTGTTCCATATTTTAAACATAAAGCATATAGTTTTTTATTTAGCATTAATGTAATTTGGTATTTATCTTTTTTAAAACCATGACATAAACTTACCCCTCGTGTATAATATGTATACGTCAATTCATTAATAAATTTTATATTTCTGATTACATCCAAATATTCATAAACAAAAAAAGTATCTTCCCCGTAGCATAAGTCTGGCGGAAAGAAAATACTATACTCTTTTATGATATCTAAACGAAACAATTTCCAAGCAGGACTTTGCATATACGGCATTGGGACTGTATATTTCTTTATATTTTTACAAAATAAGGCTATATCTCCCTGAAAACACTCTGGCAAAAATTCCTTCTTGGTCATCTTCAATTTATCAACAACTTCAACGCCGCCAACTACTAAATCATATTGCTGAATATTTGTTATTAATAATTCTATAGCGTTCTTTTTTATTACATCGTCAGAATCAATAAACATTATCCATTTCCCTGAAGCTAGTGTTATACCTTTATTTCTGGCATTTGAAACGCCTTTCAAATCATTCTTTAGACAGATTATTTTATCATTAATTTGCGCAAAATTACAACAAATCTCAAAACTCTTATCAGTTGAAAAGTCGTCTACCAGTATCAACTCCCAGTTCTTATATGTTTGCTGTTTTACAGAATCTATACATTCGGCAATGTATTTATCAGTATTATAAACTGGTACTACAATACTAACCTTACCATAATCGTTCATCTTGCCCTCACAAACTATACCCATTAATTCAGTATATTATTTAGCAGACTACTGTTACCCTGCATGGATATGGCTCCTAAAAGTTATTGGAATGTTCCTTTTTTATATAACACACAATTTTATAAAGCAAGGCATAAACAATAGTATTATCAAACCTTGTCAAAAAAATAGATAACCGAAGATGGATTGGCCAGTGCTTCATACCAAAGTCTAGAAGATGTTGCTTGGAAAAATATTGCATTTCTTTTATAAAGGGATGCAATGTTTTCTTTTCCTTTTCTGACAGAGCGTAATACCATCGCCATGTTCGTACTATAGCGGCTGAACAACGATTGAGTTGAATATCTACCAGTTCTTTATCACTCTGTAACTGCCTGTCAGTCAGAAGAAAATCGTATCGTAATTTGTGAGCAAGCCAGTAATCTCTCAAATTCTCCATGGAATGACTTGTTGTTATAGCACCGGTTCTTCTTTTTCGGTAATGATAGAGTGGTTTGGAAATACAAACAACTTTTTCTGCGTTGTAAAACAATCTACACGTCATAATAATATCTTCGTATACATGGCCTTCCGGAAACACAATATTCGTAAAACAGCTTTTTCTAAAAAGTTTATGCCAAATTCCGTTGCCAATATCAGCAGTAATCAGTGCTTTGATTAATTCTTTGCTATTATCAAATATTCTATCAGTGGCAGATGTTATGACGGTTCTTGTTGGATACTCGTCATATACACCACAATTTACAATATCTGCTTCATGCTTTTCAATTTCATTAACCAATATTTCATACATATCAGGTTCAATCCAGTCATCGATGTCAACAAAGCCTATAAAAATTCCTTTGGCTCTTGCAATTCCGTAGTTCCGGGCAGCGCACAAGCCTTTATTATCTGTATGAAAAACCTTTATTCTTGCATCTGTTTTCGCAAATTCATCACAAATTTCACCACAATGGTCAGGTGAACCGTCATCCACGAGGATGATTTCCAAATGACGGAAAGTTTGATTAACAATGCTATCAAGGCATTTGGATAAGTAGGGCTCAACTTTATAAACAGGAACAATGACACTGACTAAAGGTTGCATAAGCATTCCATCCATTCAAATATCCATCAAAGAAACAATCTCTTTCGCACGTTGTTCCCAGGTATTAAACCGCAAAAAATCCAGCCGGTCCTTATTACTGTATTTTGTTCCCGCTAGTTCTTTCATCTTTTTTATTTGATTGCAAAACGATTCATAGCTATTGTAAAAGAATACAAACGGTTTAAAACGCTCAACTTCCGGATATTCAACACAAAGGATGTTTTTATTAAAGTTGATATATTCATACAGTTTTACAGGATCTACCGCCAACACGATATCGTTTATTTTAAAAGGCATGATAAATGCATCTGCAGGTTTAGTTTTTTCATACAATTCGCCATGTTCAACTGCCGGAACATGAACGATTCTGTCATGTTTTGGAATGGTTGTACCCGGACTTACCGGACCAATCAATACATACTGTATATCGGGAAAATCCGACAAACTTTTAACAAGGATATCAAAATTGAACCAATAACTTATCGTCCCAAAATAACAAAATGTATATAATTGATTTTGTTGATGTTGCTCTTCCTGCACAATATTTCCATCGAAACCATTTTTAATTATGTGCAATTTTGACACAAAATTCGGGTTACGTTTGCTCAAAACCGATTTTAGCCAATCACTTGAAATAATGACTACATCTGCCCTTTCAACCAGCTTTTGCTCAAGCTGTAACATGTTTTCCTTTCTATGCAGTGGAGCAAACGCAATCATATCATCCATGCAATCATATACAATCTTCCCTTTGAACGATAGCGGAATTCCTTCAATAAAATCAGGCGATGATACATATATAATTTCCGGATTAAACTTCTTAATATGTTTAAAAAGAAACTTCTTTAACCTGAAATGATTGATTTTCCATAACTGTGGATAGCGTGAAATAAACGGGACTCTGTAAAATACGCTCATATTGTCTTTATTATTATACTTTCTAATTCTGTAATTTCTTATACATATAACATACACATCAAATTCATTCTCAAGCCTTTCTTCTATAAATTGTGGTCTTTGTTTAGCCCAGCTCCAGTCTAAATGCATCACATACAGTATTCTTTTCTTTCCCCTCATAATAGCGAAACACCACCAGCTATTTTAAATTAATTTCTGCCCATAATACGCATTCGGCCCATGTTTGCGCATATAGTGCTTGTCCAACACGTACTGTTGCATAGAAGCCTGCGGATTCAACAGAAGCGTTTTCAAACTCATTTCCGCAACAGCCTCCATGACCACTGCATGATAAACAGCTGCACCCGCATCTTTGCCCCAACTGAAAGGACCGTGGTTCTTTACCACAATGCCCGGCACCGCCATAGGTTCAATGCCACGTTCTTTGATACAATCCACGATTACTTTGCCGGTATTCAGTTCATAGGCTTCTTCAACTTCTTCTTTGGTCAATTCACGTGTACAGGGAATTTCGCCATAAAAATAATCAGCATGGGTCGTCCCTAATGCCGGAATATCCAAGCCAGCCTGTGCAAAAGCCACCGCATTAATGGAGTGGGTGTGAGTAATGCCGCCAACAGTCGGAAAAGCCCGGTAAATTTCCAAATGCGTTTTTGTATCAGAAGAAGGTTTCCACTTCCCTTCCACCGGATCGCCTGTTTTCAAGTCCACAACTACCATGTCTTCCAGTTTCATGATATCATACGCAATCCCGGAGGGCTTAATTACTACAAGGCCGGTTTCCCTGTCAATCCCACTGACATTTCCAAAAGTATAAATTACAATCCCGCGTCGGTTTAATTCCAAATTGGCTTCGCAAACCTGCTCTTTTAATTCTTCCAACATAATTCTATCCACCTTTTACAATTAATTATCTTATCTTAAACAAATAACCCCGGTGCATGCACACAGGTACCTCATACACGTGTCTGCCTCACTTCGTGAGCGTGGTAAATTTCATTTACTTTTTATTTCCTTCAAAATCTGCACAGTATGGTCAAGCCCTACTTTAGCATCAAATAAACCCTTCCAGCCCAGTTCCAGCAGTTCCTTACTGTCCAGCGAAGAATTACTCATTGGATTAAAACCTTTTTTCTCTTCCTCTGTAGGCAATTCCATCCGCAGTTGCACGCCAGCCGATTTTGCCAACAGTTCCGCCATCTGTCGGATATTGATTACCGAATCAGGGTTGGAAATATTATAAGCCTGACAGTTCAGCCCCTTCAGCAATACTTTCAAAATTGCAGAAGCGCAGTCTAAACAATAACAGTAACTACGTATCTGCGCCCCATCACTTTTCATTACAATGTCTTTGCCTTCCGCCACATCATAGGCCCAGGCAGAAGAAACCCGGTTATCGCTTCGGGTTGCAGTAGGTCCGTAAATATGCCCGGGGCGTACTATCACTGACTCAACCTCATATTCATCCGCATAGGAAACACAAAGTGTTTCCGCTGCACGTTTGCCTACAGAATACGAATTCCGAGAGTTTAGCAGATCAATATATCCATATTCACCTAACCGGAACGGTACAGCGTTCTTCTTTTTACCATATACTTCAGAACTGGAAACAAATAAAACACGCTTTGCCTTGCTTTCTTTAGCATAATCCAGCAAGCCCTTCAGGCCAAGTACATTATCCAGCATTGTTTCTACCGGTTCTTTCATGATCTTACCCGGAGCTGCATTGCTGGCACCATGAATGATATAATCGCAGCGTTCTTTAAAATGATTATCTGCCACTGAAGCGTCATAGGGAACAAACACAAACCAGTCCTTCTCAACATAGGGCGCAAACCGCTCTGCGACCTTATTCTCACTGCGCCCTGCTGCTAAAATTTTAATTTTGTCAGCATGCGTTTCATTCCAGCGAATCAGTACATCTACCACGGCAGAACATATCAAACCTGTGCACCCGGTTACCATTACGCTCTTTCCAGCTAATTCCGCCAGTTCCGGAAGAGCCAACACTGTTTTATCCAAATCCGCAAGCCAAAGCTTACTGTTATAAATACTCATCATGTGCGCCTTTATCTAAAGTCATCTCTATCTATTGCTTATTTACCCATTTTTTACGCCTTTAACCAGTCTGACCGTTTAGCTGCCAGCAACGCCTTAAAAATATCGATATCCTCTACCGTGGTCAGCTTGATATTCTTTTCCGAACCCGCAGAGAAATACACCTGTTCTCCCATTTCAATTTTAAGGGTGCAGGACGCCACAGAATTAGTGATACCTGCTTCGAGTGCTCTTCTGTGCAAATCACAAATATCGCCGATACGGAATGCCTGAGGGGTTTGGGTGCGTTTCAGTCGGTCCCGGGGATAACTGCCTGCAGACACAATACCGTCTTCCGTCTGCATCATGGCTTCCGCACAGGGAATGACCGTAATAGCGTTGCCAAATTTTCTGGCTACGCGAATATTATCGGAAATAATTTCTGCGGATACCATGGGACGGATGGCATCATGAATTAATACCAAATCCTCCGCCGCAAAATGCTTTTCCAGTTCATACACACCGTTCCGAATTGAGTCCTGTCCGTTTTTTCCGCCGGGCACAACATACTGTAACTTAGTAATATTAAACTGCTTGGCATAGGCCCAAAGCACCTGCTCCCAACCTTCAATACATACCACAGCAATCGCATCAATTTCCGGATGCTTTTCAAACGCTTCCAGCGTATACACAATAACCGGACGTTCATTTACTGTCAAAAACTGTTTAGGAATGTCCTGGTGCATACGATTGCCAGAACCGCCAGCGATAATCAAAGCAATGTTTTTCATGGTTCCTCCTGAATAAAAAAATAATACTTTTGAATTTCTTATTTGTAATAATACAAAAACTATAAAAGTATTTAATATCTTATTAATTATATCATAAATCAGAGAATTAAAGAAATACTATGACAGCACCCCACCTATATAGTTTTGTTATAATAAAAAACAATTATCTTTATTTTTAATGATCGTCTGTCTAAAAACGTCTTGATTATATCTAAATTCAAATAACCTTTTTTGTATTGAATAAATCTTGTTAATATGCTATAATACAATTCATTTCTAGCTTCTTTTTTATAAATTTCAAACGATTCTTATTGTCGTTTATAATAACATTAAAAGCTATTTTGGAGGTTTTCCACCATGAAAAAATTATCCTTACCTCTCCTTGCAAATACTGTCATTTCCAAACGCAAGGCTCTCATGATTACCCAGGCACAGTTAGCCAAAAAGACTGGCATTAACCGTTCCATGCTGAGTAAAATTGAATCACAGGAATACACTCCTTCCATTGACCAGTTGCAAGCGTTGGGCGATGCACTGCAGTTTGAACCAGCAGCGATGTTCATAGAAGCGAATGAACTTTCCTCAAAACTTGTAGCATTGTCATCAGAAAAAGAAACCGCCATTCCAATCCCGGACCGCAGCTACAAAATTGCAGTAGCCGGCACCGGTTATGTCGGCCTTTCGCTGGCAGTACTCCTTGCCCAGCACAACGAAGTAACAGCGGTAGATATTCTACAAGAAAAAGTAGAAAAACTTAACAGTTTTATTTCCCCCATTCAGGATGATTACATCGAAAAATACCTGGCTGAAGCAAAAGCCGGGAAGCGCACCTTGAACCTGAAGGCCACGCTGGATGGTGCTGCAGCCTATAAAGAGGCAGACTTTATCATCATTTCGGCGCCCACCAACTATGATGCAAAACAGAACTTCTTTGACTGCTCCGCGGTAGAAGCGGTGCTTAAATTGGTGAAGGAGAGTACAAGAAACAGAGCAACCAAACCCTTTGTGGTCATCAAATCCACTATTCCCGTAGGCTACACCAAACACATCCGAGAGAAGTTACAGATGGACAACATCCTCTTCAGCCCGGAATTTCTCCGGGAATCCAAAGCATTGTATGACAACCTGTATCCCAGCCGTATCATTGTAGGCAGTGACGGGGCTACCAAAGAAGCTGCCCGCACCTTTGCTTCCCTTCTGCAGCAGGGAGCTCTCAAAAAACCGGTGGATGTGCTGTTTATGGGACTGACCGAAGCGGAAGCCACCAAACTGTTCGTGAACACCTATCTGGCGCTGCGTGTTTCCTACTTCAACGAACTGGATACTTATGCCGAAATGAAAGGACTGGACACGGCAGCCATTATCAAAGGCATCTCACTGGATCCACGGGTAGGCGATTACTACAACAACCCTTCTTTCGGCTACGGCGGTTACTGCCTGCCCAAGGATACCAAGCAGCTTCTGGCCAATTACCGGGATGTTCCGGAAAACCTGATCAAAGCCATAGTGGAAAGCAATCGAACCAGGAAAGATTATATTGCAGACAAGGTGCTTGAAATAGCCGGTGCCTATGGCGAAAATGAATCATATTCTTCTGAAAAGGAATCTCTACAAAAAGATATCGTGGTAGGTGTGTATCGCCTTACCATGAAAGCCAACAGTGACAATTTCCGCCAGTCTTCTATCCAGGGAGTCATGAAGCGCATCAAAGCAAAAGGCGCTACCGTCATTATCTACGAACCTACATTAAAAGATGGTACTACTTTCTTCGGTAGCAAAGTGGTAAACAATCTTGAAATATTTAAAAAACAATGTGGTTGTATTATAGCCAACCGATATGATACGGTGTTGGATGATGTGCAGGCTAAAGTCTATACTCGAGATTTGTTCAGAAGGGATTAATATTATGAAAAACAAAGTTCACATCAATCTTAACAATAAAACCATTCTGGTAACCGGTTCCCCCGGTTTCATCGGAGCAAACCTGGTTTTACGGCTCTTAACGGAAATGAGTTCGGGCGCCATCATTAGCTTTGACAACATGAATAGCTATTATGAGCTTAAGCTGAAGGAATACCGGTTGGGCCTGATTGAAGAAGCTGCTTCTAAATCTCCTGTAAAACACATCTTCATCAAAGGGAACCTGGCGGACAAGCCATTAATTGACGAAGTATTCGCCAAATACAATCCTGCTATCGTAGTAAACCTGGCTGCCCAGGCAGGGGTACGATATTCCATCGACCATCCGGATGCTTACATTGAAAGCAACATCATCGGTTTCTACAACATTTTGGAAGCCTGCCGTCACAGTTACGCCAACGAAAGTACAGGAGTGGAACATCTGGTGTACGCTTCTTCCAGTTCCGTGTATGGCGGCAATAAAAAGGTGCCTTTCAGCATTGATGACAAGGTAGATAACCCGGTGTCCCTGTATGCTGCCACCAAAAAAAGCAACGAGCTGTTAGCTCATTGCTATTCCAAGCTGTATAACATTCCCTCGACAGGCCTGCGCTTCTTCACCGTCTACGGTCCCGCCGGTCGTCCGGACATGTTCTACTTCTCCGCCACCCAGAAGCTGGCGGCAGGCAAAACCATTCAAATCTTCAACCACGGAAACATGAAACGGGATTTCACCTACATCGATGACATAGTGGAAGGCGTACTGCGAGTTATACAGGGTGCACCGGAAAAACGCAATGGTGAAGACGGCCTGCCGCTACCTCCCTACGCCGTATACAACATCGGAGGCGGCACCCCGGAAAATTTATTAGATTACATCCGCATTCTGCAGGAAGAACTGGTTCGTGCTAAAATACTTCCTGCTAATTATGACTTTGAAGGTCATCGGGAATTAGCAGGTATGCAGCCCGGCGATGTGCCTATCACTTATGCGGACAGCAAAGCCCTGGAAGAAGATTACGGATTTAGGCCGTCCATTAATATACGGGAAGGACTGCGCAAGTTTGCGGAGTGGTATAAATTATATTACAAGGATTAAACAGATATCTGTCGCTTTCTGCGGCGATACATTAATCCCATTAATGATATAATCCCTAATCCAGACAGCATCATGCCTTCTCTCAAACCAGGCGTCCTGTATTTTAATTTGATCTTGTGCAGGCCCTGTTTTAGCTTTAATGCCATAAACATCGTGTTAGCCTGATACAGTTTAGCTGGTTTATCATCCACAAAGGCGCTCCATCCCTTTGAATAAGGAATCGTCAGCAATAATATTTTATCAGTTTTCAGAGCAATATCTCCCGTTACTAAATTAGTCGCAAAAGCCCGGTTACGATTATGCAGATCAACGTGAGTTAATGTATTTTCCTTCAGCTTTTGAACATAGCCGGGATAATTGGCAAACGCCTGACAAATGACTTGTATTTCATCAAAAGAATATTTCCCCAAATGAGGGAACTTGATTTGTATCCTGTTTTTTCGCTTTCTAAAATAACCGGTATTGATAATAAAATCTTTTCTTCCTGAAGGCCAGTTATCAGCAGGCGTTCTATAGCGCAATAATTTAGTCCCTGTCTTTATGTTTCCCGAAAATGCAGTCGCTGAAATATCGATCAAAGTCGGCTCTACCCAATACCTGGATTCAAATACTATTCTTTGTTTCTCTTCTTCTTTCAGTTTATCAAAATCTATCGGACGACACACGTCCAACGGATCAAATTCGCTCCCCTTTTTTTGTTTTTCATACAAATCAAATTCATTAACCCCTTTAAACTGCAATCCTTTAATATACAGATACGTTTCACAATCCGGTTCTCCTTCAAAGTCAATCGTAACAACCGCATCTTTTCCGGTAACTACAAAAGCGTTTCCCACTTTGGTTATGGCCTTTTTATCAAAACTCAGCAGGTAGGGAATTCTAAAATCCTCAAATTTAATTTTCGCTTTTTTTAACTTACCTTTTCCGCTCTCACCTTCTAACACAACCCCCTGCAATACAGCCTGCTGTTTTTGAACGGAATCCATGCATCTGTATTCTTCCGACGTAATATAATGACTGTATGTATATCCTAAAGGAAGCGCATATCGGTTTTCATAAAAGCTGATATTCTTATGGGCGTTCTTTTTTAGTAGTTTATATCCAAATGGCAAATAATGTGTATTTTTAGACAGATAATATTTTACGGAAGCAGCTTCATTTAGCATCGTTCTTTCATCTAAAGATACTAAACTATGTATATTATTATCCAATAAAGACATATCCTTATAATATTTAACTACCCTGTTGTTTATAAGGCTCCAGTAATACTGTGTTTAAGAAATACCAGATAACAGGTTTGCATTTGTTGTCAAAGAGTGCTTAGGAGCAGTAAAGCGAACAAAATCTTTTTTACCGGTTATCCTTTTCAGCAAGTTCACTTCATTATCCATCAAACGAGAATATGCGTCTTTAAAACCATATGGGAATTGTTTTATGTACCCAGTTCCAAAAGGGGCATACAAAAAAACGTATTAACAGTCACCGATATCAGCAAAAAGCCAGATAACAATTTTGAAAAATTTTCTTTTTTGCACAAAAAGGTTGTTTTTTCCTTAAAAACAATGCAAAGAAATACAACTAACGCAAGTGCCAACTGGAAAATGCCGGACGGCGTAAATGCGTTGTCAAATAAAAAAATAACAACAGAATAAACCAAAAAGAAGAATAAAATCTTTTTTTTCTCTTCATGGTTAAGCGAGCATAACTGATCCCATGTAGTCACGACGATTAAAGCCACAACAAAACTGTATGCCCAAATCCAGCGATTAGTAACATAAGAAAAGCCATTTAAAAACAGCCCGGCCGCCGGAACCAACAAAAAAGTCGTCAGCAAAACGAACCAGCACTTTAAAACCCGATCCTGTTTGTTCCAGTTTACAAAAAAACAAAATATGGATAACAACGTAAATCCGCCATATCCCATATAATTCCAATAGCCCAGGCGGTCGAAACCAGAAAAACAGTTCAGAAAGGACCGATAATACTCAAAAGGGTACAGGAAACCGGTATATTCATATCCACTGGAAATCCTTGCATCTGATAATGCGCACAAAACCACAGGGTATAAGATAAAAGAGCCTAAAAGAGTCCCTATTACAGAATACATGCTGAATTTCAGAAGGCAAACAGTTGCCTTCTTTAAATCTTTGACGCAGGAAAAAAGTTTAATCTGTCATCCCCGTGTAAATATGGGTAATTGTATGCCCCAGCACCACAAGTATGATCATAATGCCTTTGATATTGTCAATCTGGTAATCTCTCGTAACAGATTCCATAATAATGACACCTCGCTTCAGCAAGTATCACAACCCGGTCGTAAATTGTTAAGCCCCGTTCATAAAAAAGTTCTAAAAGAAAATCCTGCTTACTTTTTTCAAATTCCACTTTGAAACGCAAAAATCCTCTTATACGCTTCTCCGCTCAAATCATTATAACAGCTGTCCCAAACATCATATAGTTTGTCATAGAGTTTTTTATTAATTTCATCCGGCAGGTAACGCCGCTTAACGTGTACCATATTATTGACAGCTTCTTCATAACTGCTATAAGCTCCCGCGGCTACTGCGCCGATTATAGCCGCGCCCAACGCAGTGCATTCTTTTGCCGTTACCGTTTCTACAGGCAACCCATAAATATCTGCCTGCATTTGGTTCCAAAACGGATTATTAGCTGCTCCGCCTATCACACGCAAAGTTTTTGCCGGAGTAATACCGGACTCGGACAAAGTTTCCAGCATCATCCTGTTTTCAAAGCAAATGCCTTCCATAACTGCCCGAAGCATATCACTTCTTTTCGTGGCAAGGGACATGCCTATAAATGCGCCTTTGGCAGAAACATCATAATGAGGGCATTCCGCTCCCTGAAGCCAGGGTAAAAAGATAATGCCGCCTGAACCGGCACTTGCCTGTTTTGCCAGTTCAGTAGCAAGCCCGCTGCGTTCTGCATCGTCCACCAGTAATTGCGTTTCGACGTCCGCAAGCAAAGTATCCCTAGCCCAACGGAAAGAAGACATACAGGAAGAAGAGTGCCCTTCCAGGGTATAACCCCCTGCGGGATGCCCCTGTACATTACACTTACAGCCCGGATGCCTTACCGGTTTTGCTGAATATGCGATACACAGACCGGCAGTGCCCATGCAGACCGAAATAATATCCGTTGTACCATAATTCCCAGCGCCAAGAGTACCGCATTGCTGATCGCCAGACCCCATATAAATCGGAATACCCTGCTTTAGCCCGGTTCTTTTCGCAGCGTATGCAGAAACAGAACCGATTTTTGTACCAGGCCTTACTGATTCTGTAAATTTGACAATATCTACATCAAATACCGCGCATAATCTTTCATCAATAGTTTGACTGTCAGCATCTGCCATAAGCCAGCAGCCTGCGTCGTTGTTTTCTTCAAAATATCTTTGCGCCCCAAAAGCTTTCGTCAAAAATGCATTTGGGGTAACAAACTTGTAAGTTTTATCATATATTTCCTTATTATTCTTCCGTAACCAAATGGCTTTATTACCGGCCTGAAATGTACCAAACGGCTGTCCGTTCCGTTTGTAAAACTCTTCTAAACTGATATTATGTTCACGCAGGCAGTCTTTCATCCAGCCATGTATTTCAGATCCTCGCTGATCCTGCCATATGAACATATTGGTTAAAAACCGGCCGTCTTTGTCTATCGGAACAAAACTGTTCCTCTGGCTTGTAATACACAAACCAATTATCTCGGCCGCTTCTGCACTTTTACCGGTCAGCGCTGTTGCCACCGCTTTATAAGCGAGTTCAATGATGGCATCCGCATCCTGCTCTACCCATCCCGGTTTTGGGTAAATGGTCGGCACTTTGTAATAGCCGTTGGAAATCTCATTACCCTGAAAATCAAAAATGCAGCATCTGACGCCGGTGGTCCCGGCGTCTATTGCTGCAATTAAAGGTTTATTAGTTTTCACTGCCCTCACCATGTTTTGTTTTCATCAACACATATCCTTCAAACAAATCAATGTCTTCCTTTTTTGTAATTTTAATATTGGTCTGGCTTCCTGCAGAAAGATAAATCGGGCGTTTCATATGGAACATCAGTGTGGTGGTATAGGGTTTGACCTTACCGATCAGCCCCGACCTGACCGCTTCGTCGTACAGGCTCCTGATTTCAGCATACCGGAAGGAGTGGGGATTTTTCAGGCAGACGATGGAATCCCTGTCCACCCACTCGTCCGTCAGTTCCGGATGGCGGTCATTCCGTCTGCCGGCCAGTGAATATAACGGATAGGAAGTGATGGCGTTCCCTTTTTCACGGCACACCCTGAGGTTGTCCGTAATCAGCTCCGGAGCCAGGAACGGCGCCACACCGGTGTGGATGGTGACGATATCATCGTCACGGCAAATACCTGCAAGGGCTTTCACCCCGTTATGGACAGAACCCTGATAATCGGCGCCGCCTTCCACGATCCATTTTACTTTGGAAATATTATACCTGCGGCAGATTTCCCACAGGGTTTCTATATATCCCTTTACGCAGACAACCTCAATGGCATCAATTTCCCCATGCTGCTGAAAAATGTCCAGCGTATACGCTATGATGGGCTTGCCAAGCACTTCCGCGAACTGCTTGGGTACGTTCAGCCCCATCCGCACACCCTTCCCACCGGCAAGGATGATTGCAACATTCATGATTTATTTTGCCTCGCTTACAACGCTTTTGGCAATCGCGTCGTCCACATAATCTTTAACCTGGATCTCCTTTTTAATGCTGCCAGTCTGAATCAGGAAGGACACCGTATCCTGCAGCCCGTCCACTTCCGTTTTGTCAAACTTCAGGACATAGGAATACTTGCTTGCTGCTTTGGCAACTAAGCCCGGATCCAGCTTGAAATATTTGGAAAGGAGCTCCGCATATTCTTTCGGGTTCTTTTCATAGGCCTTGGTAGCTCTCCAGTACTGCTGCAGGTAGGTTTTCACGATATCCGGGTTTTGTTTCACAAACTCCTGCCGGGCAAATACCACGTTAACACCCGGGAAACCGATATCGCCGCCATGGGTCAGGATATGGATCTTGTCGGTCGCGTCAAGTCTGCTAACGTTCGGTTCCCAGATAACTACTGCATCAACGTTATGGTTCAGTAAAACGGTCTGGGCGTCACCGGTGGAAATATTGATGATTTCCACGTCTTTCTTGATGTCCAGTCCCGCTTTCGCCAACAACTTCCCGGCCAGGTTCTGGGCGGTGGATCCAATCGTCAGCCCGATCTTTTTTCCCTTCAGGTCCGCCACGCTTTTTATGCCGGAATCATCCGCTACGAGCATTGCATAAGAAGGACCGCCGTCAGCCGTAGCAATAAACACGTTCTTTTGCCCGGCCGCGACAGCCGCCACGGAAGGAACGTCACCGATAACGCCGATATCCTGCTGGCCGGCAGCAAAGGATTCGTTCATGGGCGGGCCGGATTCAAAGTCTGTCCATTTTACATCGACGCCGATGCCTTTCATGGCCTCATCGATCCAGCCCTTTTCCCGGGCAATGACCAGGGGAACAAAGGCGGCGGACGGCTGGATGGCCAGCCTTACAACCCGTTTTGTTTCTTTGGCGCCCGCTTTCGGCGCCTCTTTTTTGGTGCCTGAGCCGGACGAACAGCCCGCCACCACCAAAGCCAGTAGCATCAACATCGCTAAAATCTTTTTCATTTTCCGTATCTCCCCTCTTCTTAATTTTTATTAACAAAAAAGCAGTCGTAAACCTGCTTTCTTATCCTGAAGAAATCTTCGCTGTTCCGGTCTCTGGGAAATGCGACGTCATTATCTATAATTTTCTTTACCTTGCCCGGATTCTTGGACAAAACCAGGATTCTGTCTGACAGGTACACCGCCTCATCAATATCATGAGTAACAAAAATAACCGTCATTTTATTATTGTTGCGGATCTTCAGCAATTCATTCTGCATATTGATCTTTGTCATATAATCCAGAGCCCCGAAAGGCTCATCCATAAACAGAACTTCCGGCTGATTTACTAATGCCCTTGCAATGCTTACCCGCTGCGCCATACCGCCGGACAGTTCCCTCGGATACGAATTATTAAAATCAGAAAGTCCTACCAGGGAAACGTACTCGTTTACAAGAGCTGTTTTTTCGGCCTTTGACATCCCGGATAACGGAAAACCGACGTTTTGGCTCACGCTCATCCAGTCCAGCAGGCGGGATTCCTGAAATACGATGCCCCGTGATTTGTCCGGCCCGGTTACAGGCTTTCCGTTGATTTTCACGTTTCCTTCGTGTACCGGATCGATTCCTGCCATAATCCGCAGCAAAGTGCTCTTTCCGCACCCGCTCTGGCCCACGATACACAGGAATTCGCCCCGCTGCATGGTAAAGGAAATGTCCTGAAGCGCCGTAACCGTGTTTTCTCCGGTAAACGTCCTGCTTACATTGTCAACTTCAATGAAATTTCCTGTCATTATTTCCACCTTATAACGCTTTTTTCCACCGCCATTAACAGGCTGTCCATCACCTTGCCGATAATGCCGATCATCAGCATGCCCACAATTACCACATCTGTCTGCCCGAACTGCCGCGCAAACATAATCATATAACCCAGCCCGGAAGAGGCTGCCACCAGTTCTGCCGCCACAACACACATCCAGCTCTGCCCCAGCCCAACGCGCAAACCGGTAAAAATACTCGGGGCTGCGTATGGTATCACAATTTGTAAAATATATTTCATCCTGGGAATCACCATCGCATTGGCCAGCTCCACCAGCTTCACGTCGATACGGCGTATTCCGTCCACGACGTTGACCAGTACGGTAAAGAATCCACCAATAAAAATCAGGAATACCTTGGAACTCTCCCCGATACCAAACCATAAAATAACCAGCGGGATCCAGGAAATAGGAGGAATCGGCTTCATTATCTGAATTATCAGGTCCGTCATCCTTTTAAACCGTGGGGACAGACCGATCCATATGCCCAAAATCAGGGCCATTATTACTGAAATCGCATATCCGGTAAGCACCCGTTTTGAACTGATGATGAGATTCTTCGGCAGCGACCCGTCCCGCATTAGTGCAATAAAACACTGCACAATACTCAGTGGTGATGGAAGAATTATCGGATTGATAAGCCCCCGGTCTGACGCAACCTGCCAAACAATAATCAATACAACCAGAAGACCCGTATATTCAATAAAACCGGTCAGTTTTTGTCCTTTTTTCATCTCTTCTTCACCATTTATACCGCTATGATAAATAATCTTATTATAAACAAATGTATTATATAAACTTGACGATTCTTAGTCAACTCCAACCACAAATTTTCAACATTTTCTTCTCTTTTTGTTGAAAATTAAGAAACAATTCAACATTATCTGTTGAATTGTTTCAAATGTTAATGTATAGTATTAGTGTAGTGACATTTAAAGTAATAAATGGGGGGAACTATTATGCCATTGGGCGAAAATATTCGTAAACGAAGACTGGAACTTAAACTCAGCCAACAGGAGTTAGCAGACGCATTAGGCTACAAAACACGTTCCTCCATTGCCAAGTTAGAAAAAAACGAAAGCAGTCTTCCGCATGAAAAAATAGTTATCCTTGCCCGCACGTTAAAAACAACGGTGAACCGCCTGATTGACAGCACCAGTGAAGACATAAGCGAGTACCATGGAACATTGGTTTCGTTAGATGATCTTCCGCCTTCAAACGGACTGAAAAACGATAAACAAAAAAATATAGCCGTCATACTGGCAGGCGGTAAACGAAGAATCAACAGGTCCAATATCCCTTATCAGTTTGTCACCGTTAAAGATAAGCCCGTTGCGCTTTATACTATGGAAACCATGCAACATCATCCGCAAATAGACGAAATACATGTCGTCTGTTTAAAAGGCTGGGAGGATTTTCTCCCAGCCTATGCGAAACGATTTAATATTACCAAACTTAAAAGTATCATTCCGGCCGGCAGTTCCGGCATTGAATCCGTAAAAAATGCGGTTGAACAACTGTTGACTATCCATAAAGCCACAGATTTAATCGTCATACAGGAAGCAACCCGCCCCTTTGTAGCACCGGAAATTATTTCCAACGCAATCCGCTGCTGCAAACAATACGGAACCGCAGTCACCTATGAACGCATGGACGGCATGACGCCATTTCTCGTGAATGAAAATCAATCCGGCCTTACCCATCTTCCCGCTAACCGTGTAATCAATATCCAGTCACCGGAGGTTTATACGCTTGGCGCTTTACGTCTGGCATTTTTTGAAGCCGCTAAAATACGCCATCCTTTAACCGAAACATTCTGCGCGGTGTTTTTGCACCATCTCGGAAGGGAACTGAAATTCTGCAAGGGCAGCCATAGCAACTTCAGGATCATACATGAAGAAGATTTAAAACTGTTGGATATTCTGATTAATTAAATGCAATACGTCTTTCCCTTGTAAAATTTGTAGGATTTATGAGGATTTAACGTAACAAAGTTAGCGCTCTTACTACCCTGCAATTCTGTAATAGGCTTCTTCGTATAATCTCCGTATCGAAGCTTAAGCCATTCATTCCATCCCGCGGGAATGTTCGCTCTCATCCCTTCAAAATCCCATTCCACGGCTGAATCAAACCATGTTTTAAAAAGAATCAGCTCCAATGACCTGTTTCCTGCCAAAACAAGGCAGCAATTCGCGTTCCCGCTTTCAAACTGCAGAACTTCGCTCCTCAGATATTCCCTCGTTTTCATTTTCTGCTGTTCGGTAATAACCCCTAAAAAAATGGTAGACAAAGTGTGCAGCAAGGTATCGTCCGAACCGACAGGATTCCCTTCCGTAATTGCTTTATACAACTTTGCGTTGCGAATTTGTCTTTGCCTTTCTCCTTCATCATCCGCAAGGTTAATAACAGGATAAATATTAATGGGTATACCGTGATTCATATCCTTGTCGGTATCGTCGGCCACGATTAATGTGGTATTACTGTCCCTCAACTTTGCGTAGCACTTATTAAATGCAGGATCGGTATCATATGTTTGCAAAAAATACCCGTCCCCCCAGGTAGCTTGCGGAAGCTGTACCAGTTTCTCATAGTCCTGATACGGCATTACGATATCAATCCCGTCATCCCACTCGATAATACCATGTTCCCTGACAGCGCCAAGCAACGTCCCAAAACCGAGAAAATAGGTAAGATCATATTCCTTACATACAGCTTGGAGCTTTTTAAACAAATTTATCTGAACAGTATGCATTTCTTTCAAATCAAATTCCAGAGATTCCATACGCTAACACTCCTTTAAATAAGTCATTATCCCCATCCCAGAAGAATTAATGAAAAACTGCTACGTCATTTCCTGTCATAATACCGGCCCGTTTCTCCTATGCTGTTCCATTTTACGTTCTTACCTGATATTTTTTGATAATTTAACATCATTTCATTTAAACGGTTTTCCAAGGGATAAATCTTATAATAGTTTCCATATATAGACCGTAACACATAATCGTAATGCCTGGTAATTCTAAAAGCGCCTTCTCCATTTTCCACTATCATAGTATCCCAAAGCTTTTGCGCATCAAATATACGCTTATTCATTGTAACAGAAGCGCAAGTTTTTGTTTCTAAAAAATCGTATTTAACACATAGTTCTTGCATCTTTTTTTCTATATGTTCAGTTGTATAAAAGATTCGGGAAATTTTACCCCGTAAACAACGTACTTTCTCTTTTACAGTCTTAAAACTATTGATTGTTTTCCGTTTGTAGTGTATCAAATGAAAATATTTGTGCAGTTCCTCTACAAATTCATCTCTTTCAGGTGCGCTTTCCGGAGCGCCGACTATATAAAAAACATCAACATGCAATAAATTGATATCGTATTTTTTTGGTGCCAGCCGCATAATAAACGAGGACCAGTCTTTAGTATTTTCAATACAACAAAAATGAAATTCGGGTGATAACTTTTCATTCAAAGTACTAATCAACCGTTCCTTTTCACTAAAAGGAATCATTACATCGATGTCATAATCCCATGGAATCTGACCGTTGTCACGGATCGCCCCTAATAACGACCCAAAAGCAAGCTGGTAATGGATGCCGTTTCGTTCACAAATGTTATGAAATTCATTCAATGTCCTGATAGCATCACTTTGAAAAACATTAAATTCTTCATATATTTGTTCAAAGTTGTTAGGGCATATCTTACTCTGTAAGACTTCTTCTTTAAACTCCTGCCGATTCATACTGAAACCACCTGCCAACAATAATTTGTTTACCGATTTGCTAAATTATATTTCTTCCGTAATATCCGAACGCATGAAATTAACTGTTCTTTATACCTAAAGAACACGTAACAACAATAAACTGAAACTACAAATACTTTAAAAATAAAATTTAAAACATTAAAACAATCGCCGTATTTCATATACGATAATGAAAGACCGGTAAAAATAAAGGCCGCAACTGTCAAAAAGTTCTTAATAAAGTCTCCCGCGTTCAAACCAACTTCCGCAAAACGCTTGCTGATAGCCACAACAATACTGATACGAATAATCATAGAAAATCCCATTGCCAAAATGGATCCCATGACACCCCAAAGCGGAATCATATAAAAAGAAAATAACACATTAAGAATACTTCCCGTAAGCGTCGCAGTAAATAAATATTTCGATGCCGCTTTATAGTAAAACAATATTGTGACATAAAAATAATACATCGTTTTTATAGTGAAAACTAAAATTATAAAAGGGACATACCTCCACGCTTCTATATAATTCTTGTTGACAAAAAGAACAATACAATCGTGTGAAAACAATGCTAAAACAAGAAAGCAAAGTCCGATACAGGACACCAGCAGCTGGACGGTTTTACGCAGTTTGATTTTAAAATCTGCACTCCCGCTATGCATACCTTCATAAAACCATGGCCCGTAGGCCCTGTTTACATACACCTGTATGGTGTCCGCAAGATGTCCGAACTTATTTGCAACCGAATATAAGCCAAGGCTTCCCAAAGAAACTACATCTCCAATTAAGATCTTGGAAATAAACATGGCAATATGCGTTGACAAATTGTGCGGCATAATCGGCAGCGAATAACGCAGCGCGTCCTTTAATAAAACAAAATCCATGCAGAACGTTATTTGCTTTGTCCGCAGCATATACACAACAAAAAATATAGTATATGCAAAATATGATATGCCGGCTGCTGCTATAACACCAAGCGCCCCCAGTTTAAAATAGCAAATAAACAGGATCGTAAAGAAACAATTTACGAAAAAAAAGCTGATGCTTAAAATCGAGCTTTTTCTGGCCTGTTGCTGACTGCGCAGAATCGTATCAAAAATAGACTGCTGACAATGAAATACCAAAGCAAGTAAGCAAACAAAAATAATTGGATAATACGGAATCCCGGCAAAAACAACTTTTGATACATAAGTTTGAAAAACTGTTAAAATAACTCCAAAACAAATGCTGGATAAAAAGGCAAAAATACTAATTGAACCGTAAAACCGTTTTAACCTTATGGAATCATCTTTCAAATCCACGTAAAAACGCATCACAGCTGAAAAAAGAGAAAAGGCTGCAATAAAGCCGGCTGTATCAATAAAAGAGGTGGCAAGACTGTTAATACCGTAATCTTCCGGCGTTAAATATGCTGTATAAAGAGGTAAAAGAAAAAAACTGAAGCACTTTAACAACAAGCCGCTGGCAATATAAATTATAGAATTAGTCACTACTTTTTTAGTACTTACCGTTTTCACCATTTCCCCAACTTTAATATTGTATATACTAAAAAATATTACAAAAAATCATCCAAGGTTTTCATGAAACACATTCCGATGAAAACAAATCGTCCCACATAATAAAATTAAACTTACTACCGATATTATAAGTCCTGTTTTTAGTCCCGGTGTTTCATACCTGAGTTTAATGCGATGTTCTCCCGGTTCAAGTTCCAAAGCCATAAACATTGTATTTGCCTTATATATTTTAGTTTCTTTATCGTCTACAAAAGCAGTCCAACCATCTGAATAAGGAAGTGCCAATAATAAAATTTTTGAAGAGTCCAACCTGATGTCGCCAGTTATTAAATTCGTTGCGAAAGCTTGGTTTTTATTATGTAAGTTGACATTTTTAAGAGTATGTTCTTTTAATTTCCCTACATAAGAGGGAAAGCTATCAAATTTCTGGCAAACGACTTTTATGTCGCTTAATGAATATTTTCCAATATAAGGAAAAACTATTTGCATCTTTTTAATAGGTTTTTTGTTATAAAAAGAATTAATAATAAAATCGTGCCTCCCGGGATATCTAACATAGTTGGGTGTAGTATAACGAATTTTTTTAGCACAGACCAACTTTTTATCTGACAATATTTTCACTAAAATATATATTTCCGATTTTTCAATATAGTATTTTCCATTAAATTCCAACTCTTTCTTTTTCAAATTGTCAAACCTGTCAAAATCTTTTTGCGTATATACATTGAAAGGGTCAAAATCACTATCACTACCATATAAGTCAATTTCCCTTACGCCTTTAAAATTCAGCCCTTCAACAATTAAGTATGTTTCACACTCCTTTAACCCGTTTCCGTTAAATATAATATTAACAACTGCATTCTTTTTTGTAACAACAAACGTATTGTCTTGTTTACTTACTGCCGTCTTATCATAATCTAAAGTAAAAGGAACATAATAATTCTCAAAATGAACTAATGAATCCTTCAACTCTTTGCTATTTAGTGTTTTTATATCCTCAGGATTTAAAACCACTCCCTGTAAAATAGCCTGCTGCTTTTGGACAGCATCCATCTGATTATAAGCATCCTCAGTTATATAAGAATCATACGTATATCCAAACGGCAATGCATACTTGTTCTCATAAACACTAATATTATTATAAATATTTCTTTTTGACAATTTATAACCGAACGGCAACAAATCTTTTTTTCTTGTCATATAATAATTAACAGATGCTGCTTCGTTCAGAAACGTCCTGTCGTCCAATGTTTTGTAACTCTGTATCAACGGATCCAAAACAGACATCTCGTTTCTAAACTTTGTAATATTTCCATTTGACAAGCTATAATAATATTGAGTTGATGAAATCCCTGACATAATATTAGCATTTCTACCCTTAGTCATTATTTCATCAGATGCTGTATATCTGTAAAAACCGTTTTTAACTATTTTCTTTAATGCTATGGCCTCATTATCCATTAATTCTCCAAAAATACCGGCAAATTTATGGGAATAGTTTCGTCCATAATTAATCCCATGGGAAGAATATAAGAAAAACATATTGCAAGCCAATGAACCTAAAACACCGATTAAGATAACAGCATTATAATAATAATCTGAATGAAAGAACTTGAAATTTTTCCGATAAAAAACAGCCAAAGTAAAAATAACAGTCAAAACTAACTGAATCCAGCCTCCAAATGATAGCGCATTATCAAGTAGCAAATTTATCACAAAATATAACAATAAAAACACTAACACCTTTGTTTTCTCAAATTTCGTGATATTTTTTAACTTTTCATATATAATAACAACTATTATTGAAATAATAAAACTGTACGCCCATATCCAGCGATTTGTCGCGTAACTAAAACCGTTCATAAACCGTCCGGCCCATGGAAGTAATAAAAAAGCTGAAAGTAGGAGAAAATAATATTTCAAAAAATTGTCCTGTTTTTTCCAACTTGATAAAAACACTATGACAGACAGCAATGCATAACCACCATACCCCATTGCAGTCCAAGTGACATCCAATCTGTTCAATGTGGAAAAGCTGTCTAAAAACGAACGGTAAAAACTTAACGGATACAGTATTTCGCTATATTCAAAATTAATACCGGATCTTGCATCCTGAAAAAACATTAAAACCGTCGGGAGAAGGATGAAGGCGCTTAAGAAAAATCCTAAAGAATAGTATCCCGCAAACTTGAATATATTTTTTAAAACTTCTGTTTTTTTATATCCAAAAAAGAGTTTTAAAAGAATATAAATAAAAATCAACAATGATAACATATATAAAAAATAAAAATTACTTATAGCCGAAATAAAAACAGCAACTATAAATAACAAAGGCTTTTTTTCCTTAATAATCCGTTCAACGCCTAAAGCCAGCAGAGGAAAATATATCATAGGATTCAAGAAGAAGGGATGAACAACTGAAGCGTATAAAGCAAATCCACATAATATGTAGATATAAGTTCCCGCCAAAACTGCATATTCACTTTTTTTATACGTGTAAAAGCAGTACTGCGAAAAAACAATACCGGCAATATATAATCTTGCAATAACTAAAAAAACATATAAAATATGCTGATATTTAAGAGGGCAAAAAACAGCTACAATAGTTAGCGGATCGCCTATAACATAATAATGCAAGGTAGTATATAAATCAGCCCCATAACCCATACCAAAGGTAAAAGTAGGAACCTCAAATTTGTGATTTATGATAATGTTTTTAGCCAATAACTTTAACCATTCTCCATAATAAGCTAAAGCTTTATAATGCTGATCCCATCCATCAAAATTATTAATAAATATTTTCCCGCTAGACCAAAAGTATAAAAAAGCTAAAAACATCATTAATATGAAAAAAAAGGTATATATTTTTATAAAATGAATCTTACGTTTTCGCATTTTCTTCTTCATTTGATTTCATCATTTTGCTTCTTATAAGGGTATAGGACTCAGATCTTGCCTTAAAGAAGAATTCTCGGCTATATTTTTGGCAGCTTTATCCAGTCGCCAAACGTTTTATCCCATTCGTCCGGTTCAAAAGGCATAAAGCCCCCCCAATGCGAAAAGGTAAGTTCTCCGAAATAGGTTTTCCCGTTAACCTCATAGAAATCTACCCGCACATGCGGTATCCCTTTAGATAACTTTTCTGCAAGTGTTTTCATCTTCTCAAAAGTTTTCGGTTTAGCAGGAGGCACAACTGCATTCGGGTGCCCGTTCGTAACAGGCAGATGCCTGAAGTCCATATCAAAAAAGTCAAATTTGGTGTCTTCACCAGGATTCTGCCTGTCCGTTGCAATAAACAGAGCTTTGGCGACACCGTCAAAGGCAAAAAACTTATAATCTCGCAGTTCGTTTGTCATATCATCTTCCAGATATTGTTCTGCAATAATGCGCGGTTTAACGTTTTTATATGGCCATTCGCGTCCATAATAATAATAATTGCGCTTTAAAGATTTTTCAATCTTAGTCTTAGCTTTTTCAAAATCTAGCATTTTTTTATCACGACAGATTACAAGGCCACCGGAATCGTGTGTACATTTCAGCACAAACTGATTGGGTAAAATATCAAAATCAATTTCATCAAAACCATTCCAAACACCTAACGCAGGAATAATATACTCTTTTCCAATAATGTCGGCAACGTATTTTTTGGCTTCATACTTGTCAACCATCGTGGTATATAACGGATTGCGGTCATACAGCTTGAGCCACTGCAACTTTTCATTAAATGTCCTGGGATTCTCAAGATTTAAATCATAGCCCATTTTATAGCGAAACATACGCTTTAAAAACTCATCATCAGGCATGTCGCGATACATATTAAAATGAGATCTGTTGAAAGAAAAGCGATAGCCTTCATCTGTCAGATAATGAATTCCTTTGCTGAAAACGTTTACTATATCCATTCTTTATTCTCCATGTAGGGTCAATAATTATCAATTGAATTTTATAACCCCTTATATGTTTACTATACCCTGAACCAAATCAAACAGTATCGTAACATAATTTGTGGTCAAAAAATCAATCGGCCAGGTCGGCGAATTATATAAAGACCTCAAGAAAGCTATGGCATGAAAAAACAACACGATTGGAACTATTGCCAAACTTGCACAAAACAATAATTTTGGAAAAACCGTTAACCCTTTATATCCACATAATAATGGGATATATATGATGCCTACCATAACGTTTAACGCTGCGGCAAACCTCCAGTAATTTGGTACCAGCATAAAAAAGTGAAATGTTATTGTAATAAGCGCTGTCATCCCGGCAAAAGCATATAACCGTTTATCATCCTGGAATAACCGGTTTTTAGACCGTATTGCATACCGGATTACCAGTAAAGAAAGAAACACGCTTACAACTATAAATGTTCTCGAAGTAAAAACGCCCTCTCTTAAATACTTTACAGCGCCGGAATTTGTTGTATCAAGTAAGTATGCATTCAATTTTATTATAATGGACTGAATCGCAATTCCTAAACTTCCCCCAAATGCAAAGAGGCTTCTTAATTCGTAAACTTTAAAAACAGATGCTGCAAAGAAGAGTGCTCCATACATAAAAAGATCAAAATAATTTTTCCCTATGAAACTTGCCAGTCGAAACAAGACCAAAATCACAACAGATAAATGCATTAATGACCCAAACAAATAGCAGAAATATACAAAAATATTTCTTTTTCCTTTTACAATATCAAGATAAACAGCCAAAACAACCAACGCAAGACCGAAAACATTTCTGATGTTATTTATTATACTTACATATGGAAGCAAAATTAACTGAATGAGAAAACACCACCCAATATATTGCTTTCCGTTATACCGTTCCGCAGTATCACAGGTTATATATCCGGCGACAGCGTATACTGTCGCCGTGGTTAATGCAGGCACCATGTGTTTCATTTGTAAACTACCAAAAAACCAGAACAGCATACTTTTGGCAGGAGATGTAACATCATATTCTAACGCTTCTCCCAAAGACAAAGACCCATAAGATTCAATTTGCGGAAAATACCTTATCAAATCAAAATTGTAAAATGCATCCGGTTCATAACTGTATGCTCCAATAAAAAGGAAATAAATACACATGGGAAGATACCGGCGCCAATGCGAGGAATCTCTCCATAAGCCAAACATACCTGCCAAAAAAGTTAAAGGGGGAAATAAATATAAAAGTAATACTGCCGCCACAACTTCACCTTTTATTTAAAAACAGCACTCTACAGCATTGTAATAACATAAAAATTAACCTTAAATCAAATAATGTCTTCAGATTGCTTCCAACCACATCCTCGCAACCTTTTCCACAGGATATTTATTCCTGATTTGAATTGCATTTGCAGATAATTTCTTGGCGAAACCTTCGTCGTCCAGTATCTTTTTCATACCTTCAAACATAGCCTGGACGTCTCCAACCGGAACCAATATACCGTTTACGTTATTATCAATCATCATCCTTGCCCCGCCGGCCGGACAATCTGTCACCACAGAAGGCAGCCCCATTCCGAGAGCCTCTAACATGGAATTTGATATCCCTTCATAATTAGACGATAAAACAAACATCGCGCTTTTATTCATTTCTTCATAGATATTATCTGTAAAACCGGGCAGATAAACTTTATTTCCCAACTTTTCCTGTTCGATTAATTTCCTTATTTCATCTTCCAGCGGCCCTCTTCCATAAATATATAATTCATATTCAGGATAAAACTGCAACAGTTTTTTAAA
Organism: Treponema sp.; assembly: GCA_016290335.1. The sequence goes on from JAEETM010000006.1 coordinate 59,917, forward strand.
CGCAAAAATCATCATGGGAATATTTTTCTGGGCGTCCAGACGACATGCCGAAAGTATTCTTTTTGCTCTTTCACCCCGGTTTATCACGGGAAGGTCAGGGTTAATCGGATTCGGTATTATGACGCCCTTCTTCCGCACTGACAAAGGAAAATACTCCATGGCGCCCGGCGTCTGAAATACGCATCTGTCGGCAATTTTAAAAAGCATGTTTCGCAAAAACCTGCGTGACGCGGACGGCGGTGAATTATAAGGATTATTCCGTTCTGAAACAATCAACCGATTCCTGATAAACAAAGACGAAAATAAAATAACCCGCATCACACTGTTGATAAAAACAACCACCCTGGCATTCTTATGTTGATTCAGTGTTTTTATCATAAAAAAAGATGTCTTAAATAAATTCAGAATTCGGTTATTTGTGCTTTTATGATTGATAAAGCTTATTTTATCAGATAAATTATAACAAGTTTCATGTAAACCGGCTTTTGTTTGTACAACCGTTATTTTACAACCATCCTTAGCCCATTCATTCGCCAGTTCCGCTAACACTCTTTCCGCACCGGTATTTGTCATAATTTCTGTAGCGATCAATATTTCTTTTGTTTCATTCATCTGATGCACCCGTTCATCTGTAAAGTTGGAGTCAATAAACAATTTAATCTTTAAATTCAATATCCGCAATAAAATGCCTTTCTCTTTTTTCCTCCGGCGGAAGCTGCATATAATCCGGTCCATAAAGATTTGAAAGATAATCATCCGGATTACCCGGAAGGTTAACAACTAAACCTTCAAACAAGCCCTGTGAAACCGGAATAAAAGTTTCGCGAGACCGTATTTCACCAAAGTAATGCCCTCTTCCGGAAGGAATCCCCATCAATTTTGTTGTCCTGTTATACTGTAACGCGGAATCAACTTTGTTCATCCATGTCTGAAAATTAAAAAAAGAAAAAAGGCCTCCCAGTCTTACTCTTCTTTTAAATACGGCTGTTCCTTCTTTCGTTTTACACATGTATTTTTCTAATAACTGATTATTACGGTTTTCATACGTTTCCTCGTAACTCGCCATAAACATCAGGCAGGTACACCAAAATCCTTTTAAATATCTGAATATTAAATTATCCGGAACATTCTCTATAATAAAAATGTCAATTTTTATACTAGATAATTCGTCCTCCGCAGACTGACCAACTTCAAGAAAACGTGTGCCTTTCACCAGCATCATGGGAAAACGGTTTTTCGCATTGTTTTTGTAATTGGGCGAAGATAAAATATATTTTTCTCCTAATTCTATTTCAAAGACTTCTTTCAGCTTTTCAAAGTCACTGCGGGTCATGGCAACATCCAAATCGTCATCCCAGGGGATAAAACCCTTGTGCCTGACTGCGCCAAGTGTTGAACCACCAATCAGCATAACATGAAGCGAATACTTTTCACAACAATCATTAAGATCTTGAAATGCCTCTAAAAAACATTTTCTTAGTTTTAAAATCTCTTCATCAGTTAAAACTCTTAACCTTGAATCTTTAGTTAAAGAATTCATGAGTTCCTTATACGAAGCCATCTTATCCTCATATACTTTCCTATTTTCCGATTAACTGAATTATCAATTGCAACAAAGGTTTCATTTGTTCGTTCAAATCAAACCTGTTTGCTAACTTATAAGAAGCGTCCTTATAGTCTTTCAAATGTGCAATAGTTTTCTTAATAGCTTCATAAAGGCTTTCGCTATTCTCTGCCTCATACTGCACACCAGCTTTTCTCACATACTCCTTTATTTCCCCCTGTAGAGAATTTACAATCCCAAGGCCTGCCGCTGTATAATCATAAAATTTATCCGGCATATCCACTGTTGAATAAGACGCATAAGTGCATAAGCCAATATCACATTTCTTATATATTGCAGGCAACCAGTTCGGATCAACAGATCCAATATAAGTTATCTGCGAATTTTCTTTACTTGCCACCTCGACTAAATTTCCCTGTGGACCCGCACCTGCTATCACAAAACAGATTTTATCATTATTTTGTTTTGCTTTATTTGCGCAGGCAAGCACTGATTCAATATCATAGGAAGGCCCCAGTGAACCGGCGTATACACACCACATCTCGCCTTCCTTTTTCTCCGGCAAATCAGCCTGACATGGGAGTTCCATTTTTTTACGAAATTCTGATACTGCAATACCATTATAAACAAGGCAGGTCGGAATATCTGCTTTGCCTGTACGTTTCTTCGCAATCATTAACTGATTTCGTCCAAGACCACAAACAGCACTTACATTATCGTAAAAAGATTGCTCACGCTTCTCAATATTGTTTGTTAATAATTTTGCAAATGGCACTAACTTATTATGATGCTGTTCCATATAGCCGGTAAATAAATGTACATCCATAATATCATAAATCACCGGTACATGATTCTTTTTAACATAATCCCCTATTGGATAAAATGCCGTCACTAATCCGGTTCCGGCCGTTATTATTAAATCCGGTTTATCAATACTTGAAAACCTTTTCGCAAGATTACGTGAAAATCTAATTTCAAACAGCACACGCCCTATAGATATATTACTTTTATATGAACTTGTCGGAACCAGTTCAATATCAAAGTTCTTGCAAACATTAACTGTTTTCCATCCATCACTTCGGAATTTCTTCTGCCCATGAGAGAAATTAGATGTCCAAAAAATCACCTTGTATCCATTACTTGCTAACATTTTCCCAAAACGAATATGACGTGCCTCAAGAAAATTCTCGCCAGCAATTGCACCATAAGGATAAACAATCCAAATCGTTTTCAAAATCTATACCCTCAAAATTAAACCTATTCCATAAACTCCAGAATATCTTTTACTGTCTGAAACCCCTTTATCTGATTGCTGTTAAGTTTTTTGCCGAATTCATCATTCATTAACACAATTAATGAAAGTTTCGCCATTGAATCATATTCCTCAATATCACCAAGCTTTGTTTCCTCTGAAAGAGTTCCTTGATCAAGTTCCATCATTTCTTCAAGCAGTGCAATTTTTTTACTGTTTTCCATTTTTTATCTCTCCTTTTATGCTATTTTTAAAACCCCATTAAACAAATACCGTGTCAATCATCAGCATTTCTTTATTATATTAACAGTTAAATCAATGCCTTTGAGACTCCTTAATTACTAAAAAACTCAATGAATCGTCCAACCGCTATCTATCACAATATTCTGTCCGGTAATCATCCTGGATGCATCACTTAACAGGAATGCAATCGTGTTGGCTACATCAACAGGCTCTGCAGCGCCTAAAAAATACGGCGTAAGCATTTCATCCATTCGTTCTTGCCCCAGCTCTTGTATGTATGTATAATACATATCAGTTTTTATCCAACCGGGATTAACCGTATTAACCCGGAATCTTCTACTTGCACCAAGTTCAATTGCGATGGGCTTAACAGCCCTGTCTAATGCGCCTTTTGTTGTGATATAAGCCACCTGTCCCTTATCAGAGCTAAAAGTTGAAGCCGAAGAAACAGCTACAATACTAGAACCATCTTCTGAAAATTTCTTTTTCCCAATAATACGTGTTAGTTCAATGAAAGAAAACAAATGAAGCTTCATCATTTCCATCATAAAATCATATTTTGTCATGCTTAAAGGTTTTCTTGTACCAACTCCAGCAGCATGCACTAAACCATTTATTTTTCCATTCTTTTCAACAATTCTTTTAATTAAGTCTTCTATACCCTCAATCTCCGTAACATCAAACGAAAAAACTGCATGTCCAGTTCCTTCCATCATTGATACAGTTTCTTTTAACTTATCCTCATTTCTCGCAACCAGACTCACCTTCGCCCCTAACTGACTTAATGTTATACAGGTCTGCCTGCCCAAACCGGAAGAAGCACCGGTTACCATGCAATGCTTTCCTGTCAAATCCATAGGATTAATCATGACTTACTGTCCCTTCCCTGTAAAAGTCATCTGTTTCAATTATCGGGAAAACGTCTTTCGCATTAATAACAAACGAAGAAATTCCCCAGGATAATCCAATACCAAAACCACAAGCTAAAACGTTTTGTGCAGTATCTTCATTTACTTTTCCATAATGATCGCAAAGTGTAAGCGGAATTGAAGTTACAGAAGTGTTGCCAAACCGGTCCATCGAAATCAGCATTTTTTCTTTTTTCATTTTAGCTTTTTTTATAATTTGCTTTAATATAAACCCATTTGCCTGATGAAATGCATAACAGTCAAATTGCTCTAAATCAAGATTATTATTCTCCATAAACTGCTTTATCATAAGCGGAATCTCAGTAATCGTAAATGAAAAGACATCCACACCGTTCATATACAAATCATAATCAGATCGTTCATTTCCGTCAGCCCACCGGACTCTTTCAACTGATACAAAACGATTGCGATATGCACCAGATGGGATAATGATAGCTTTGAAACCCTCACCGTCAGTTCTGTAACCGGCAAATATCGGGGAAACCTTGTCTGTTTTTTCTAATAATGTTGCCGAACCTCCATCTCCAAAAAGCATAGAAGATGCACTGTCTGCTGGTGCAACAGACTTGGTTATCGTATCACCAACTAAAAGCAACGCATACCGACACGAAACGCTTTGCATTAGCGAACAAACAACTTGTAATCCATATACATATCCAGAACAACCCAGATTGATGTCAAATACAATACAGTCTTTGGATAAACCTAACCGCTTATGCAGAACACACGAAGTTGATGGAATCCGATAGTCTGGTGTTTGCGTTACAAAGATACAAATACCTATTTCATTTCTATTAATGATTTTATCTGTCAATACTCTCTCTGCAGCAACATAAGCAAAATCGGAAGAAGCCTGTTCTTCTGCCGCAAGGCGCCGTTCAACGACTCCCACAGTTTTTGAAAATTTAGCTACTAACTCTTCTCCAAAAATGCTATTATAAGTTTCACTCAAAAAATCTTTATTTTTAGGAACTGCTGTTGCCATAGCAACAATTTTAACGTTCTCAAACTTTGATTGAATCATCTTATGCTCCCGTTTTGATTATCGTTGATCCCCACGAAAGACCGACACCGAATCCGCATAACACTATCGTTTGGTTATTATGAACTACACCCTCATCTATAGCGCGTTTAAAGGCGATTGGAATAGAAGCACAAACCGTATTACCGGTATCAGCAAAATTGTGATAGCATTTATGTTTATCCAGCTTCATCAACTTTTCCAAAAAATCCAACATAAATTGATTTGCCTGATGGAAGATATATAAATCAACTGAATCTTTTTTTAAACTTTCTTTTTTCAAAACCCGCATTACACTGGCTGGTACTTCCCGAATCGTAAAATCAAAAATATCTGCACCGCTCATGTAAAGGTTATCTTCGGAACGGATATTACCATCACTTTCCTTCTCAATAGCAGTCTCCGGTGTATATGGTCTTCTTGTGCCACCAGCAGGAATTATCAAAAAGTCCTTGCCCCTGCCATCGGTCCCTAAATCAAAACCGCATATTTCCATACCACCACGACCAATTAATGTAGCTGCAGCACCATCACCAAAAATCGTTCGAGTACTTTTATCTAACGGATTGATATGCTTAGAATAAGTTTCCGCTGTTATTAACAACACATTTTTAGCTATATTTGTTTCAATTAAACTTTTCGCTACCGCAAGCCCATATACAAAACCAGAACAGCCAAGATTGATGTCAAAGGCACCTGTTCCCTTTTTCAGTCCAAGACGCTCCTGCATAATACAAGCAGTAGTTGGCAATTTATAGTCAGGGCTCTGAGTTACGCATAGAATAAAATCAATATCGGCTTTTGGAACAACATTTTTCGAAAGTAATTTTTCCGCCGCAGCAACACCTAAATCCGCCGCTGTTTCATTATCTTTTGTTATATGACGTAACTCAATGCCTGTTTTATTTTTAATTTTATCTGCTGTCCAATTGGCAAACAGTTTTGCCATTTCGTCATTAGACAGAATCTTTTCAGGTAGTGCATATTCTATTGCTAAAATTCCTGTCATTTTTTGTGTTTTATCCTGAATATATATTATCAATTCAAAAATCCATTTTCTGAGCTGGATTTCCATAAACTCTCATTCCGGTTTTTAGATTAGTCATCACTACGCTTCCAGCAGCAATATAAACATCATCACCAATCTTACGTTTCGGAATTATAGTCGAATGGCTGCCCAAAAAAACTCGCTTTCCTAATTTAACACCACCTGTAATATCACAAAAAGAAGAAATGGTACAATAGTCATCAATCTCAACGTCATGCCCAATTGAAGATGATAACAACGTAACAAAATCTCCAACTTTTGTATTCACAGTAATTAATGAGTTTGGATACATAATCATTCCTTCACCAATCTGAGCAAACGCAGAAATAGAAGCTGAAGGATGAACAATACTTGTAAATACTGCGCCTTTCAATTTCATATTTTTAACAATTTCCTGTTTGGCTTTTGGATTAGCCACGGCCATAACAAAGCGCTCATTTTCTTTTGGTTTCCAATCGTTAATTGTGCCTATAACTTTATAGTCACACTCTAAATTGTCAAGTGCATTTAAGTTATCATCAATGAAGCCAAGAATATTCCATGTTGGTTTTAGTTTGTTGATATCTTTTATCCATTGAAGGACTTCGCGGCCAAAACCACCTGCGCCAATAATCAGTAAATCATTCATAACCAGACCTCTTTGTATATAAACATAATACTAATAATCCATCTTAAACATTGCTTCCTTTAAACTCTTCCATGGTTGCAGATGTTGTCGAACTAATGCCTTCTCGCTTCAGTACGATCCGAAGTGTATCAAATATAATTTTCCAGTCCCCTAAAAAAGTAATATGATCTACATACTTCACATCCCAGTCAAACTTTTCTTCCCAGGAAATGGCATTACGTCCATGCACTTGCGCTAACCCGGTAAAACCGGAACGCACCTCATGCCGTCGTGCCTGATGCTCGTTATACAGAGGAAGATACCGAACCAGCAACGGACGTGGACCCACTACTGACATATCACCCTTTAACATATTTAACAGTTCAGGCAACTCATCTAAGGAAGTAGCCCGTAATTTTTTTCCAAAAGTTGTTAGTCGAACTTCATCCGGCAACAGATTTCCGTTTTCATCTTTTTCATCTGTCATGGAACGGAACTTATAAAGTTTGAATATTTTTCCGTCTTTGCCGGGACGATCCTGTGTAAACAAGACCGGACTTCCTAATTTTACTCTGACAAGCAACGCCGTAATTAACATCACCGGACTCAGAACAATCAGCGCCGCTAACGCACACAAAAAGTCTTGTGGCCGTTTGATATATTTTTCATAAGGCCCATAGGGCTTATGTGTATTCTTCATTTACCTGAAACACCTGTGAATAATATCAATAATCACATCTTGTTCTTCCTGCGTCATTTTGTTATCGCTGGGCAGACACAACCCTCGTTGGAAAATGTCTGCGCCTACATCCACAGCACCTTGCTCTTTTATATACGCATTGCTCCGCGCCCGGCCGTTACCGTTCCGCGTTACAAACGGGTTCATCCGGTAAATGGGTTGCATGTGCATGGGCTTCCAAATGGGGCGGCCTTCTGCATTAAAAGCTGCAATAGCTTCCAGAATTTCCGTCGGGCAGCTCTTGCCTGGTTCGCTTACATATAGGGCGTCCTTTTCCCCACGTACATGAGGACACATGGCGTCTTCGTCAATAATCAGACAGCTCAACCAGTAGTTAGGCTCGGAATTTACGAAATCAATGGGGTTCATCTGTACCGGTAAATCCTGTAAGCCGTCTTTATAGCGCTCATAAACCGCCTTTTTCTGGGCAATATGTTCTTCCAGATAGGGAAACTGTCCACGTATTACCCCGGCAATAATGTTGCTCATGCGGTAGTTAAATCCCATTTCTTCGTGCTGATACCAGGCAGCGTCTTCCCGGCTCTGGGTGCTCCATTTGCGAATCTTATTGGCATCTTCTTCACAGTCCGTCAGATACATGCCGCCGGAACTGCCGGTAATGATCTTGTTCCCGTTAAAGGATATTACGCTTTCCGTACCGAACGTACCGGTCTGCACACCTTTGTAAGTGGCGCCAAAAGATTCTGCCGCGTCTTCTACAATCAGGGCGCCGTGTTTGTCGCAAACCGCTTTGATTTCATCGATTTTGCCCGGCGTACCGTATAAGTGGGCAACTACTACTAATTTAACTTCCGGATATATTTCAAAAGCCTTTTCCAGCGCCACCGGATCCATGTTCCAGGTATCGTATTCCGTATCGATGAACACCGCTTCCCCGCCTTCATAGGCTACCGGGTTCACCGTGGCATCAAAGGTCATATCGGAACAGAACACTTTGTGCCCTTCCAGTGCGCCGTGTCCCACCTTCGGCTGGCCGTACAGTTTTTCGCCGCACAGTTTAATGGCGAGATGCAGTGCAGCCGTACCGCAACTTAAAGCAACAGCGTATTTACGGCCGATTTTCTCTGCCGCAATACGCTCTACTTCGTTAATATTGGCGCCAACTGTACTTACCCAGTTGGTTTTAATAGCATCATCCACCCAGTGCTGTTCGTCCCCATGCATGGTAGGAGAAGAAAGCCATACTTTTTTTGTAAATGGTTTGATTCCTGCAAAGCGGGGATCATTAATAAAATCATGTGTCATGTTATAAGGTATCTCCTATATTTATTTTATCAAAAAAAATTTACGTTTTCCTTAATTAAACTTTTTTTAATTTATATAATTCAGTGTATATTAATATATTATAACATGGTTTCTTCCTTAATCAAACCCTTTCGGCACCTTTATAACGCTATTCCGCCTTAAAATGATTCGGTGTATAGGTTGGAATCATGTTTTGTAGCTGCCCGATAATCTCGTCGTCCCCTTTTAAGGAACGCAGTATTTCAATTTGCCGGTACAACGTATCCGGTTCTTCATCCTGCAGGATTGCCTTGGCAATCTTTTTATGACTTGTTTTTTCCGTCCCTTCTTCCGCTGTCATCAGTTCTTCAAACAGTTTTTCCCCGGGCCGCAGGCCGGTCACTTTAATTTCAATATCCTGCCCCAGCACTAATCCGGACAGGCTGATCATTTTCTTCGCCAGATCCATGATTTTTACCGGTTCGCCCATATCCAACACAAAAACTTCGCCGCCTTCCCCCAGTCCCCCTGCTTCAATCACCAGTTGGCTGGCCTCCGGTATGGTCATAAAGTAGCGTTTCATCTCTTCGTGGGTTACCGTCAGCGGGCCGCCTGCCGCAAGCTGCTTTTTGAATAATGGCACCACACTGCCCCGGCTGCCCAGCACATTGCCAAACCGTACGGCCATGTATTTGGTATTGCTGCATTTTTTGTTCAGGGCCTGTCCGATTTTTTCCGTCACCCGCTTGGTAGCGCCCATCACGCTGGTGGGGTTCACCGCCTTATCCGTACTGATCAGCACAAACCGCTCTACCCCGTACTGACCCGCCAGTTCCGCCGTGTTCAGGGTGCCTGCCACATTGTTAAATACCGCTTCCTCCGGCTCCGCTTCCATTAACGGTACGTGCTTATGCGCCGCTGCATGGAACACTATTTGGGGATGCCAGGTCTGAAAGACCTCTTCCATCCCCTGCCGGTTCGTAATATTCATGATATAAGGAACCAGGACCCCCTGCGGCGCTTTTTCGCAAAGTTCCCGGTTTATTTCATAAATGCTGTTTTCCCCCCGACCCAATAAAATCAGTTTTTTCGGCTGCATCCGTAATGCCTGACGGCAGATTTCACTGCCGATACTGCCTCCGGCTCCGGTCACCAGCACGGTTTTTCCGGTAAGATAATTTCCGATTTCATTCAGGTTCATCCGAACCGGATCCCGGTTCAAAAGGTCTTCTATTTCCAGCGGGCGCAAATCTTTGAGCTGCACCTTGCCCGCATCCAGACTGGTAAAAAAGGCCGGCAAAATCTGGACTTTTACGCCGCTGGAAGAACATATCTCGGCCAGGTCGGACATGGCTTTGGCTTCCATAGAAGGTATAGCAATGATGATTTCATCCACCCGCATTTCTTTCACCAGGGAACAGATGGAATCCCGGCCTCCGTAGACTTTGATGCCGTTCATAATCTGTCCCCATTTTGTGTCATCGTCATCCACAAAACCCACCACGTTCCGGTTATCCCGCTGACGGATGTCCCGCAGGATAATATTTCCGGCATCTCCGGCTCCTACGATCAGGACCCGCAGCGGTTTCCCCCGCCGCGCCTCCCGTTCGGAATTGTTCTCGGCCCAGCGCACAAACATACGGCTGGCCCCGATCATGAACACATCAAAAAAGAAACAGGAAACGAAAATGCTTCTGGACATACTGCGTTTGGCAAAATAAGGCAGCTGGAACACATTATTGATTACCATAAAGGATAGTACTATACCGCAAAGGTTAGCTAACACAATCGCGATCAGTTCCCGGTTCCCTGCATACCGCCAGGCACGGTGGTATAATTTGAACTGGTAAAAAAACAGGAGGTGGATCAGGATAAAAAACGGCAGGTTCGCCATAACGGCCGCCATGTAAAAGGGATACTGCCGCTCATCCATGGAAAACCGCATCAGCACGGACAGCCAGGACGACATAAACATAATGACAACGTCCGTCAGTATCAATATACAGGGCAATAAATAACGTCTCACAGTCTTCTTCTCCTCTTTTGGGCCGTAATCATACTCACATAACGGATATGTTCTTGATAAAAAACGACTCCAAACTATTGTGGTATTTTATTATACCATAAATCAGCCATTTTTCCTACCTGTTTGTCTGCCGCTGGTCGGAAATTATAGTAGAATTTTTTATTACGGCATGTTATAATACTGAAAATTAACAGAAGGGGTTTTATAGCATGGATAATAATGAAAATAACGAGCTGGAAATTGATATTGTCGCATGGTCGAATGTTCTCAAAAAACACCTGGCCGTTGTGATAGGAATCACGTTACTGTTCACAGCTGCCGCCGGTATATATGTCTATAAAATAGCCGATCCGGTTTACTCCTATGTACGGTTCATCAACTGCCCGGGTTCATTAAGCGACAAAGACAAGCTGACTTTTGTCAGCGCTTTCAAAAACAATTCAAATTACCAAAACGCAAGAAAGGAAAACAGTTATGCGTCGTTAACGGATGTGAAAATTGTGAATGACGGCAAGGACAGATTTACCACCACAAATCTCATACAGTTTTCCTTTGAAGGAAACAATCCTGCCTTTATCAAAAAGTTCAGTGATACCTGCGTCACGGATTCATTAAAAGACATCAACGACTATATTACGGAGATTTACGAAATATCCTTCAGCCGGGAATATCTGACCAAGGCCCGGAGAGAAATAACAGCTTTAAACACCTTTATTGCGCAACATGCAGATGCAAATGCGGATGCGGAGGGCGCAGTCAACTACTTAACCGTTTTAAAGAAACGGTTGGAAGATGATGAATTAGCCAAAGCGTATAAAAAGGCAGACATTATGAGCACAAACGGAGCCCAGCCCAAACGGATTTCCAAAAAGTCGCTTGTTTATAAAAGCGCCGTTCTCGGCTTATTTTTAGGTGTTTTATATATCACCTGTCGTTATCGTGCGGAGTATGTAAAAAAACCGTAAAAAATGTAACCTGTTCAAAAGCCGGCTGGTATCCCCAGCCGGCTTTTTGCTTACCCATTTTGACTTTTTGTTTGCCCCTCCTGCTTTTTACAGCAGTTGTAACTCAACGCAAAGCCTAACATCAGATAGAGTAACCTTGCGGCGCCCTTATTGGTTATGCCGGCATCAAACAGGCCATGGAAGTTAACTGTCACAAAGACCCATAACCCGGCAATGGCCACCCAGTTTTCCGGCTCGTCGGTAACCTTTCGGTATAACCGCCAAAAATAATAAAAAACAAAAAACAGATATCCCGTCCCCCCGATGATACCGGTTGTGGAAAAAAACCATGCAACCACGTTGTGTGGTATCGGCATTTCTGCTTCGTGTTTTAATGCGCGATTCAGAAAAGCGGCCTTGCGGGCCGCTTCTTTTTTGGCAGCCTTTCGTCTCGCAGCAGCTTTTTGTTTTGCCGTCAGTTTTGCTTTAGGCTTTCGTGTTGCGGCTTTTTTTACTGTTTCCTTTTTCTCGGCCGGCTTTTGTATTGCAGCGCTCTTCGCTGCTTGCTGCTTCGCTGCTTTTAGTGCTGCCGCCTTCTCTTCTGCGGCTTTTTTTCTGGCAGCTTTCCGTTCTTCATATCTGCGCGCGGCTTCCTGTTTTATCAACTCGGCCTGCACATAGGAAGTGCTGTATTGTGTTCCCCAGTTGTTAAGTCCGACGCCCAATGCCATATGGTCTTTCCACATCGCATAACAGGACTGGAGCTGACGCAGCCTTAGCGAATCCCCGATCCGTTCCGTTCTGCCCGGAATGCCGACAAACAGAACTATGGCAGTAACAACCGCGCAGATTAGAAGGCCTTTTAAAAACAGCTTTGCATTTTTTCGTATGTGAGAAACCAAAAACAGCACAAGCAATGCGCCGGCGAAAAGCCCGCCCATGGCGCCCCGGGACCCGGTCTTCCAGAGCGCAAACAGACCTGCAACGATAATGACCCCATTTAAAATCTTACATGTTTTCTCTGCTTTTACTTTTGTGTCAGACAAAGCGCAAAAAAGGACCGGCAAAATACCGCCCAGCAAAAAAGCAAAATGATTCGGATTGGCATCAAACGCTCCGACGCGCCCGGCAGCAGTTCCAAAGCCATGCAACGACAGGTAAATGACACTGGCAAAAGAAATAACCACAGCCAAAGCAGCCCCGGCAACTACAGCATATTTTATATCTGTTCGGTTTGCAAAATATACCATCAGTAAAAACGGCAGGGTCCAATAGATATATTTCAGCGCACTATGGACGCTTCCCATATCCCCCAAAAGAACCGACGCCGCCAGCACGGTAAACAGAAACACCGCGATGCCCAGCCAGTTCCGGCGGGGTGAATAAAAACCGGCAAGGCTTTTATGTTTGATACAGTCACGGACAATATATAACAGGACTGCGCATGTAGAAACGCTTACGGCAAAAGTCCTGTCAAGAGAAACAGAAACCATTAAAAAAATAACTAACAACTGTATGATTTTGTCATCTGCTCCCGTTTGTTTCCACCATTCAGACAGCACGTTCATCGCGTTATGTTCAGCTCTCTTCCTCTATAATTTTTTACAAATCATTTTTGCATTACTGCTTGCCCGCCGCCCAAAAAAGCAACAGCCGGCAGACCCATCTGTCGCGGAGCCCTCCTGCCGTTTTCGCAAACTGCAAAAGCGCCGTTTCGTGTTCCTTTGCGTATTGAGCTGCTTCTTTTAGTCTTTTTTGTTTCATCAGGCTTTTAAACGTTTTAAATGTTTCACAACGCTTAACCCGCCCTATAAATTCACCGTTCAGCCCATAGCTTTGCGCAAATTGCATCTCATTTTCCCGGAGATCCACCGGTGTGGCCTCTTCCGGCGAACTGTATTGAATAAAGCTGGCGGAATCCTTGTGCCGGCGGTAGTGTTCCAGGCAAAGATAGGTACCGTAGATTTTTTTTGCCGCTAAAAATGCTTTGAACAGGAAATTTCCGTCTTCATACAGCCGGACATTCGGCAGGAAGCGGATATCGTATTGTTCAATCAGCTTTTTCGATATCATGACGCTGTTAATATGCACCGGCAAACCGTCAATTTGCGAATCGGAGGTCAAAACCCTTGTTCCCAGCAATTTGTCCTTTATAAAACACCGGGCTTTATGTGTGTCGGTTTTATTCACGTCTTCCGCGCTGTAGCTTTCCGAAAAATCACTGAAAACCATTTCTGTCCGGTTCGATTGGATCAGGTGATATAAGGTCTTCAAAAAATCCGGATAATACAGATCGTCGCTGTCCAGAAAGGTAATATACTGACCCCGCGCAGCTGCCAGACCGGTATTCCGCGCCACTGATACGCCCCCGTTTGGCTGCCGGATCAGCCGGATCCTGCTGTCTGTATAGCTTTCTACGATTGCTGCAGTTGTATCTGTAGAACCGTCATCCACTACAATCAGCTCAAACTCCGTAAAGCTCTGTGCCAATACGGAATCAATGGACTCACGAATATAGAATTCACTGTTATAAGCCGGCATTATCACGCTGACTTTGACTGACTGCATATCGGATGGCGCTCCTTTATATGTTGATATGGCTGAAACAGCCTTATTATTTCTTCGCGGCGGTAGTTTCCAGCAGGTTTTCCCATGCGCTCCAGATAATCTCCGGCGCATACTGCTTCATGCTTTCCCGGGCTGCCTGTCCCATGCGGACGCGCAGTTCCCTGTCTCCCATCAGCCGTTCCAGTTTGGCTGCCAGGTCTCCGGGTCCGTCTTCGCAGAGAAACCCGTTTACACCGTCACGGATCAGTTCGTTGACCGCGCTGCAGCTTTTGTAACCAACCGCAGGCAGACCCATGCTCATTGCCTCTCCCAAAGCCAGGCCAAAACCCTCATAGGCGCTGGGGAACGCAAAAATGTCACTTTGCTGCAGGATTTTGGGTATTTTATTGGATGTGCCTCTCAGGAATACCCGGTCCTGCAGTTTTTTGCTTTTTATCATGAGTTTTAATTCTTCGTAAAAGGCCCGCTGATCCACGTCGCCCCATAATTCGGCCTGCCATTCCGGATACCGGTCTGCCAGCCTGGCAAAGGCTTCGATCAGCAGATGGGGTCGTTTATGGTTTTTTGTCAGCCTGCCCACCGACACGATCGTGTAGCGGTCTTTGACTTTGTCAAGATCCGCCTGTTCTTCATACCGTGTAATCGCATTCCCGATGACCACGGTCCGGGCCTGCGGCAGGTGGTTATGGATATGTTGGGCAAAAGACGGCAGCAACACCTGGCATACAGCGCTTTTTTCCAGGGCCGGGATTTCCTTTTCCGGGTAGATATGGAAATAGTCTTCCGGATCTCCATGGCTCATGGTGATGACCGGTATGTCCAGCTGCAGGTCGCACAGCAGCAGTTTGCTGGCGGCAGGCTGGAACGCCACGATCACGTCCGGTTTTACTTCTTCCACGGCCTGCTTCAGGTTCTGCGACAGAAACCGTTCCGCAGCGTCACTGTTTACGGTCCGCGCTTTCTGTTTGCTGAACGCGCGGAGCAGTTCCCTTTTCAGTTTTAAATACCAGGGAAAGCGTATGTTCTGCCCTTTAAAATGACACAGATCATACGCAGGGATGCCCGGGTCCAGCGGATAGTAAAAATCACCTTTCCTCACATCGATGTACACCAGGGACACCGCGTGCTGCCGGCGCTTCATCTCATTGGCGAAGGCGCTGGTCACTTTGGCCAGCCCCCCTGTATCTTCTACCATTTTTGCCATGTTGGCTAATAAAATTCGCATGTTGTCTTCACTTTCCCGGAGTAACCCGGGTACTGCGCGGCTGCGCTCTTCGTCAGCGGCGCCATTCACACTGTACCGTATCTTTTTAATTATATCATTATAAATTCAATAAGAAAACAGTTTATCTGCGGGGCTCTGAAAAACTGCCCCGGCTGACACAAATCCTGCCCTTTCGGTCAGAATTTCATAAAACCGCAAAGCTGTAATTGATATGCTCCGTTCCTCCCATATCATATTTATACTTTTCTTCTCCTTTTGACAGGTCTAATGTGCGGATATTGCCGTTGACTATCAAATATTTAACAGCTTCATTAATCATCAGTTTTCCCGGGGAATATTTACTGAAACGGCTGTCAATCGCCAGCTTAGGGACGATGACTTCATTGTTTTCGCTTTCAAATCCCATCATAAACGCAGCCAGATCTTCCCCTATATAGAATTTGAAATCATAACTGTTATTCAGGTTTCTTAAAGCAACCATAACAGTGTCTGTATATTTTAACCGTAACTTCGAAAAGAAGCCCCTGTCTGTATTGCCTCTTTCACTTTCCCGCTTTACATATATTGCAAACTCATCCTGATATGACTTGCTATGAAGGCGGATCTTCCCGTCAACCGCAAGCTTCCATGATAAGCCGTCCTTTTCTAATCTGTTGTAAGCGGTTCGTAAGTTTTGCCTGTTGTTCCTGGTCAGACTGTTATAATAACTGTCATAATCAGTAAACGGTATCTTAACACAGATCCGGCTTCCTGTCTGTCGCAGGGCTTCCGGTTTTTCCCGGCCCTGCAGTACTAAAAAATCATACAATTTTGACCGGACATTTAATGAATTAATATATAATTCCTCTGAATGGATTTTTTTCAGTTCCGTTATCGCTCCGGCAAAATCTTCGGGACCGGCATCTTCCGGATAAATAAAATCCAATGCGCCGGCTGATTCAAAATCACCGAATATATACAATTTTTTTTGTTTCAGCATGAGGGGCAGGATTACTCTGGGTGTTTTATCCTGATAATATACATAAAAGAAATACTTTTCGCTTAAACAGTGTGTCTGGAAACGGAAGCATCTGTACGCAACCTGATTGTATTCATACGACTGGTATGGAAAGAGATATCTGTTTCCGCGGTAAAATGCTTTCCATATTTTTTGTAATTCCACACTGTCAAATCTGCAGCTCTGTAACAATTCCGTAAACCCTTTTTCTAAATTATTAAAAGCAATTATCATTCAAACCTGTTATCCGGTCTGTATATCCATCTGGTCTGTTTCGCGTTCTTTACGGCCTGAAATCTTCCTTAAGCGAAACTTTTCCCAACCCGGTTTTCAACGTTTCTGCGGTAAATCCGTAAGACATGGACGAAATGTCGTTCTTTTCTTTATGCAATGCGCCGGTTACC
>JAEETM010000149.1 GCA_016290335.1 Treponema sp.
TAGCGCAAGGCCAACCGGTACTGCGCTTTTGCGTTGCCATATTCAGCCAGCACCAACAGTGTTGCCAATTCGTTTTCATCATTGAGAGAGATATCATTGATCAGCGTATCCAATTCAAACAATTCCTTTCCGCATTTTAAAAAAGTATTTGTTAATAAAGCATAGCACTCCTGCATTTTCGCATTGTCCGGAATAACGGATAATGCGTTTTTTTCTTTTTGCTATAATTTCACTTACAAAGAAGCATTCAGTGAAACGAAATAAGGAAAAACATGATGTAATTATGTCATAGATTTATGGTGAAGGCATGAAAGTATTTAGAACGTTTGGGAATTCAAATCCTGCCGGAATTATTATAAATGATGGCTGGATTGCGTTGGCCGCAGCTATAATATGTGAACTGAGCGTTGATGAAGCTTTGCACCGTGTCTGCGGTATTCCATTTGGCAGAAGAAATCAGAGAATAGGCGGGCGTGGTATCTCTGATAAGATTCTTAAACTTTATTGTGAGAAACCGGAACTCCATAACAGTGAAATTGCTTCTGTTATCGGATGTACACGGGAAATGGTGAGAATTGTTTTGAGGAAACACGGAATCCCGAAACGCAACAAGTGGGAAGGACATATTAGTTTGGATCCGCGTTACTATAAGAATAAACAATAACCTGTAAAGAGTTTAAGGATTCTGCTCATTTGTTGGATTGAAAATAGATAGTGTTTTTCTGAGAGATAGCCTGTATTAGGCTACAGTAAAGTTATGAAACTGTGAGAGAGAAGGAACTAACGATGCAAGACAGAGTGCCACCTCAGAATATTGAAGCGGAACAATCCGTACTCAGCGCAATGCTGATTGATAATACTGCTGCCAGTTTAGCTGTTGAAATGCTTTTGCCAGAAGACTTTTACAGGGAATCACATAAGGTTATATACCGTGCCATGCTTGCGTTACTGGCAAAAAACGTACCTCTCGACATGGTCACTTTGATAAATGAACTGAAAAAGATGAATAAGTTGGATGACGTGGATGGCGTTGCTTATATCACATTGTTGGCAAACTTTGTACCTACAGCTGCCAACGTAAAGTATCACGCAAAAATTGTAGAAGAAGGAATATTAAAGCTTATAACACACAGGCAGAACAAAAAATGCCTTATATCGTTATTGTCATTGATGAATTGAGCGAGCTGATGATTGAGGCTAAGACCGATACAGAAGCCGCAATTCTACGTCTGGTCTATAAGGCGCGGACCTGCGGTATCCATTTGGTGTTGTCAACGGATTGGCCTTCCGTGGATGTAATTACAGGTGTTGTGAAAGCAAACATCCCGTCCCGCATTTCTTTTGCCGTTTCTTCGTTAACGGATTCCCGCACCATTCTTGATATGGGCGGCGCGGAAAAATTATTGGGCAAAGGTGATATGCTGTTTTATCCTATTGGAGCAAACAAGCCTTCACGCGTGCAGGGTGCTTTTATTTGTGATGAGGAACTGAGTAGAGTAATTGACTTTATTAAGCAACAGGGCTTTCCGGTTGAATACAATGAGGAAGTAACAAATGTGGACTTGCTTAGTGAAAGGCAAAAAGAAACAATGACTGTTGACGAGAGCAGCGGGGAAGTGGCGGGTGAAAACGGGCACGACGCGTTGCTGAAAGATGCCATCCGGCTGGTATTGGATCTGGGACAGGCTTCTGCATCCATGTTGCAACGGCGTTTCCGTATCGGATTCAAAAGGGCAGCTCGTTTGGTAGAAATTATGGAGGAACTGGGTATCGTGGGGCCTGCTATTGACAATAAGCCGCGTGAACTACTAATGTCCAGGGAAGAAGTGGAATACAAGTATTTACGAAAAAAAAGATAACGTCTTTACTGCAGAAAGATTACGTTAATACGAAGTTCGTTATCATTAAAAAGTGAGTTACGGTTAAATAGTTATACCCCAGAACGCTTTTTCGGCGTTTTGGGGTATTATGCAAAGCGCAGGTTTGGTTTTTTTGTTCAAAGGAAAGCGTGTTTTTTAACAATATGTAAAAAAATTAAGGCATTGGGATGAGTTTGTTATTAGTCCATTTATATATGCTTGTAATATCGTCGTTTAAACTAATACCTTTCTTAATGTACTTATCCTCATAATACTTAATTGCTTCATCTGTTAAAATTACAACTATTTCATAATTAACAACTAATTTAGTAAAATCAGGAATATACTTTGGTGTTTTACGAATGTCAAGTTTTTTGTAGTGTCTAATGATATTACTAGCTTCATTTTTTCTATCTTCCATATGAGTGCTATTAATATATGCTTTCATTCCATTTATATGTTTATCTAATCCAGTTTTTTTATTATTGCAAGCTGATTTGGTAGATTTCACTTCAATTAAGGCCAATGCTTTGGGTACACCGTTATCATATCGTATACCTAACATATCAGGGTGATTTAAGACAACATTTTGATTTTTAATATCTTCGTCTCTGGCATCTTGACTTTCGTATTTCTGTGAAAATTCTAAATCATAAACATAGTAACAATTTTGAACATTAGTAAGAGCGGTGAATAATTCATGTTGTCGCTTCTTTTCGACATAGTTGCTTTTTGCATTATCTTCACCGAAATATTTATCCATAATCTTGATCATTAATTCACATAAACTTGCAAAAAAAGTATCAGTTAATTTTTCGTCTGGGTTTATGTAGCGATATGGGTATGAAATTTTATTAATATCTTCAACAGTATTTAAATCTTTTGGTATTTCAAACTTATATTCATCACGCAGCTTATTTAGTAACGTAATCTTTTCCTCGTTCTTTGCATGGTTTGCGCTGACTTCTATTTTATAATCGCGTTTGTGTAGGCCACCACGCAGATAGCTTATGCGCAAAACAACGTGATTATTGTAATAAACAATAACTACGGGAGGAGTGGAGTTCCCTCGAAAACACAAATGTAGTTTACCATTGAGTTTAATGAATTTTAGAACACCATTAAGTTTTTCGTCCGGTAATAAAGCATCTATAAGTTCATCCGGAATCTTTGCTCGATTATCAATCATTACAAAAACCTCCCATTTTCTAAAATGTTATAATTTCTCATTTTTTAAAGTTTGCATTGTTTACAAAATTATATCATAGTATTTATTATTTGTCTTGCCAGTCGTTCTGTATATGTTCCTTCTGATTCGAAATTAAAAATGTCCAGAATTTTGATGCAGATGTCAATGTTTTTCAGGGCTTCTCGTATCTGTTTCAGTAATATTTTGTTTCTGGATTATCTATGGAATGATATTTCTGAACATATGCTTGATAGTTATTATCCATAGTTGCCATTTTTCCTTTCACGTGAATCCGATGCTTGGCTTTTCCTTTCTGTAGTTCTGCACGCTTTCCATCGCAAGATCGTCTGCCAGCAGTGTAATCAAATCTTTGCGATGCAGGGGACGGGAAGAGGTAGTTGTTTCTGAGTTCAGACGTATAAGTCGGGCAGATTGCTTCATGATGCTTTGTTCTAGCAGGTTGCGGGCAAAGCGTCCGTTGCCGAAATCCGCATGTTTTACAGCTTCTGCAAATAAATCATAGGCTTTTTCTAAAAACCGTTTGCTGCAGGTATAACCTTGTTCTTTCAGCATCAGCGCAAATATTTCCGTCATTTCTTCTACGTTATAATCCGGGAAATTTAAGTGAAAGGCGATGCGGCTGCGCAGTCCTTCGTTAGACTTTAGGAATTCTTCCATCGGTTCCGGGTAACCGGCAAAGATAACGATTACATCATCCCGGTGGTTCTCCATTTCCTGAACGATGGTATTGATGGCTTCCGGCCCAAACTTGTCATCACTGTTCAGCGCATAGGCTTCGTCGATGAAAAGCACACCGCCCTGGGCCTGTTTGAATTTTTCTTTGACAATGATGGCTGTCCAGCCCACATATTTGCCAACCAGATCACTGCGGCCGCATTCTACGAACTCCCCGCTGGCCAGAAGGCCCCGGTCTTTTAATATGCCTGCCAGCAGACGGGCGCAGGTGGTTTTGGCGCTGCCGGGATTGCCGGTGAACAGCATATGCAGGCTTTTCCTTTGGCTTATCAATCCTGCTTCCTGTCGCACTTTTTTAATTTGAAAATCCGCCAGTATTGTATCTATAATCTGCTTGATTTCTTTCAGGCCTACCATGTTCTGCAATTTTGCGTAGTTGTCCGACGTTTCGTTTAACTTGGATTTTTCCTGGAGACAACCGTGATAAGCGGTATAAACAAGGTCTTGCAAGGCGTGGCTGTACCAGGAATTAAAATCGTAGGTCACGCTTTCGGCAGTGTAGTGTTCCTGCTCTGTTAAAATGTTTTCCCAGTCTTTGGGAACAAAGTCATTAACATTGCTTTCTTCCAACAAATGTGCCAGAAATTTCAGGGCAGTTGCCCGGTCTTTTATCTGTTCTACAAACTGTAAAAAGGAAAGCCCCATGCTTTCTGATGCAGAATACTTCTGCAGTATTCCTTGTTGCGGGTTTTCCAATAGTACAAACAACGTTTTCTGATGATATTTTTCCATAAGCCGGAAGAACCGTTTCAGGACTTCCTCATCTGTTTTTTCTGAGATTGCGTTGAGAAAGACAGGACGCCGCCGTATTCTCGTATTACTGTCATTATCGGTGAAGTCGATTACCAGCATGGTGCCGTTTGCCAGTCTGCAAACGGTTTCCAGTTCATCCCATTTATCTTCGTCGTTTTGCAGGTTCAGTTTATAAAAGGATACAGTTGTGATGCGGCGTCCCAGCAGGCGTCCGTTTTCCAGCAATGCCTGAGACAGCAGGCTGAGCAGTTTTCTGGCGGCGCTGTTGCCGGTGAAACAAAAATCATAATGTATCGGGATGCCATAAAACTTTTTTGGATTTTTGTCAGAATAGATGCGTTCAATTTCTTCGCGGAAAGAATCATCTGCAAAGCTGTTCCGGGCCTGATGCAACACTTCGCTGAAACCATACACGCTTTGCTTCTGAATTGATTCTCGGCCTTCTGTTCCCGTGATGATGTTACGTTCATAACGAAAGTAATTGTCCAGCAGGTTCCATGTGGGGGCGTACACATCCGCTAGATAGCGTTTGCGCTCTGCGGCTTTGTGCTGTTTTACAATTTCGAAAATGGTAGTTTCTTCCCACTGCAAGTCTGCATCGTCCGCAGTTCCTGCTAATACCTGCTTAAAGGTAGCAAGCAAGGAAATGGCGGATTCTTTATTATCTGTTCCGAAGTAAACAGTTGCCTGTCCTCTGGTCGGTTCGTATTCCGACATAAAGCACAAGGTGGTTCGATAACTTACGGCGTCATACAATTTTTCGTTCCAGATGCTGGCGCTGGTTTTGCTCCAATGTTTGGAGAGGGCTGCCGGGTAATTATTGTTTTCCGCGTTACAAAAGGTTCCTGCTTTTTCTTCTTCTGATTTCCAATGAATGTTCGCTTTGTAAAATAGCATGATTGTTCCTCCTTGCTCGGTGTCATTATTATTCTGTGACAGATTATAGCAAAGTCAACAAAAACAATTATCCTAAATTTCGGATGATAGTTAGCTCGTTTTGTGTTACAATAGCAGTGAAATGAAAACGCAAAACAATACAACACACGATTGCACAGGAGGAAACAAATTTATGGAAATCATCATTCATCGTGGTACTCATCAGATTGGCGGCTGCGTTACGGAAATCAAAACAGAAGAAGCGCGTATTATTATTGATATGGGTACACCGTTGCCCGGCAGCAAAACAGAAAAAGAGCTGGGCGCAG
>JAEETM010000150.1 GCA_016290335.1 Treponema sp.
CAGGCTCATACAAAGTAGTTTCTGTAACGGGAAAAGTTACTTTTGAAGCTGCTCCAGAAACATGGAAAAATGTTGCGGTTGGTCAGGAGCTTTCTGCTTCTACTGTATTAAACACAAGCCTTAATTCTAGCGTTGTAATTGCTTTGGACGATGGAAAAGAAATTACAATTAAAGCTATGCAGAAGGGAACTGTGGACAGTCTCGTTGGAGTTGCATCTAACAAGGGACTTAAGAAGTCTGGTGGAATCAAGAGTTCTTCACTCGATGATGATATCGAAGGTCGCAGCAAGGGAACAGCAACAGCTTCTTCTCGTGCTAGTGATGCAAAAGAAGATTTGGATTGGGATGACTAATTTATCCTAAATAATAATCAGAAATCCTGCATGGGTTGGTATATCTATGCAGGATTTTTTTTTAAAAAGTGTCATTTTCGGGCTTACCGGAAATCTATTTAAGAGAGTTTTATATGTTAAAAAAATATTTGTATTTAATTATTCCTTTTTTGGCAACAGCTCTTTGTTCACTGCTTGCCCTTAGTTCACTGGATCTTAAAGTTGCAGACTGGTTCCAGCGCCCCTTAAAATCAACAGAAGAAAGCAGAAACGTTATTATGATTAATGTTGATGATACAGCCATTGATCAGATTGGCTCCTGGCCATTCTCACGCGACGTTTATGCCGATTCCCTTATTACCCTTCGTGAACTTGGAACCGAAGCGGTTGTATTCGATTTAAGCTTTGTAGATAAAAGCCAGGCTAAGATTGATGAACGTTATGTAGGCGAAACTTTGCCGGATTACGTTGATGAAAACTTTGAAAGCCTTGATGAAACTATAATTGGTGTTCTTGGTCAGTATGCCGATGGTTCTTTGCAGCCGGAAGATGCTGAAGATGTGGCAATGGAAATGCTCTATACTACCGAAAGCATCAAAAATAGTCTTAAAATTAATATTTCGCATATTATGGAATCGCAGGATGCAGCTTTTGCGACTGCCTTAAAATATTTTGATAATTCCTTCCTTACTCTTACTTTTGATGATCAGACAGAAATCTCTGATGAGCAGAAGGAATATCTTTCAAGCTATATTGCTTTAGACAATATAGAAGTTAAAAACGATACAAAAACACCGGAATACACTAATGTACTTCCTGCTATTTCTGATTTTATGGTAAAGGCAAAGAAGGCAGGTTTTGTTAATGCAGACCCAGATAAGGATGGTTATTTGCGTCGCATTCATCTTGTCTTTAAGTATAACGGTAAGTATTACGGTCAGCTTGTATTTGTACCTATTCTTCAGCATTACGGAAATCCTAAGGTTATCGTAAAGGATAAGGAAATCATTCTTGAAAACTGCCGTATTTCTGACACAATAACAAGAAATATACGAATCCCTCGTGCTAAAGACGGTTCTGTACTCGTTAAATATCCTAAAAAAGAATATCTGGACTATAACGAAATAGGTTTGTGGAATATATACAGGCTTTCAAAAACTACCGAAAGTGCACTTGCATATAATCTTCAATATTTGAGCGAAAACGGTTATTTTGATTATTGTGATGATGAAGATAATCCTTTTGACGCTTACAGTAATGCTTCTTATGTAAAAGATTCTCTTTTGAATCAGGAAGATGATTTTACATTTGATGATTATCTTAATTATCGTCAGTTATTCTTTACTGCTTTTGAAAATTATTTAAATGGTGGTTATGAAGCAGCTCTTTGCGAAGATTATCCTGATATGGCCGATGAAATTACAAAAACCTTTGAAGAATGTCGAAGGGTTTTTGCAGCTTTCCTGGATTCACGTCAGAAAGTTACCGACAAGGTTAAAGATGCTATCTGTATAGTAGGAACTGTTGCCACAAGTACTTCGGACTATGGCTTGAACCAGTACGAAGAGCATTATCCTAATCCTGGTGTTCACTATACTATTGCAAACCAGCTTTTGTCTCAGGATTTTGTTGATGACGCCGCAATCTGGCTTTCTATTCTGCTTGCCTTGATTATCTGTATTGTTTACAGCTTTGCAACTCACAGAATTAAGGGTACGGGCCATCAGATTATTGCAGGTGGTAGCTTTATTGTTGCTACTATCATTGTATTCCTGCTCTTCTTTATGCTTACAAGATGCTATATCGGCGTTGTTGTTCCGCTTACTTCGCTTTTTATCACTTTCATTTCAACTACTATTATAGGCTTTGTAACAACTTCTAAAGACAAAAAGTTCATTACAAATGCCTTCAGTCAGTGTCTTTCTAAGGAAGTAGTTGATGATATCGTTGCAAATCCTTCTTCTTTCAAGCTTGGTGGTCAGCGACTGGAAATGACGGCTATGTTTACCGATATTCAGAAGTTTTCTGCCTTTAGTGAGCTTCTTACCGCTTCTCAGCTTGTAGCACTTTTGAACTTCTACCTTACAAAAATGTCTAATATCATCATGGATGAACGCGGTACGGTAGATAAATACGAAGGAGATGCTATTATTGCCCTTGTTGGTGCTCCTGTAAAAATGGATGATCATGCTCCTCGTGCCTGTGCAGCTGCAATTAAGATGAAAAAAGCCGAAGTTGAAATGAATAAATATATCCGCGAGGTTGCCGCTGCCGAAAAACCTGAAGATATGGAAGATGACCTTTACGCTGCATTTAAGGCAATGGTGGATAATAATAAGACTCTTTTCACCCGAATTGGCTTGAACTCTGGAGAAATGATTGCCGGTTATATGGGTTCAGAAAACAAAAAGAACTACACTATGATGGGTAATAACGTAAACCTTGCAAGCCGTCTGGAGGGTGTAAACAAGCAGTACCGAACCGGTGGTATTATGATAAGCGAAGCTACCAGAAATCTTTTAGGAGACAAGTTCCTTGTGCGAAGTCTGGACCGTGTACGCGTAGTAAATGTTAATACACCAATCCGTCTTTACGAGCTTTTGGACGAAAAAGAGCTTGCCAGTGCAGAACAGATTGAATATGTTGCTGAATGGGAAGAAGCTTTAAAGATTTTTGAAGCCCGCGAATACGTAAAAGCAGGGGAGATGCTTAAGAAACTGCTTGAAAAGAATCCAAGAGACTCTGTAGCACGCTATTATGTCTCTTTAATCGACAATTTCTTTGCAAAAGGCACCTATCCAACAGAAAAAGATGATGTTGGTGTTGCTTTTGACGAGAATGAGTTTGTTTTCAAACTCTTGCAGAAATAGTGTATTTAGGTTTGACAAACATTCTTTAACAAAATATAATTATTTATACTTATAAATTCGTAGTACTATGCCGATAAAATAAGAGTATAAATATTTTATATTTCTGACTTTTCGGAATGTATAAAGTTTCAAGGAGTTTTGCATGAAAAGGAGACTAAAGGTCTTATCAAGTCTTGTTTGTCTTTTTGTGATTGGATTGCCTGCATTCAGCCAGCCAAGTTCAAGAAGCATCGAGACTTTTGTTATGGACACATTTGATGCTGCTAATGGACAGGAGTATCTGTACAAGGGTGAAAGCTTTAATTGGGACTGGGCTGTAAATGCCAGCCGTTTTGTTGCTGACGGATTCCCTGTATGGAATTATTACGAAGGTATTCCTAATTCCTTGAAGCAGTTGTTCAAAGGAAATGGTGCTGAGCACAAGGTTTTTGGCGTAAAAACAAGCTTTAACCGCAAGGGCGACAACTGGTTTGAAGTTTATCCTGTACAGGATGGAAAACCATTCGAGATTCCTTTTATTGGTGATGTAAGCACTATCGATTTCTGGGTATGGGGAGCAAATTATAATTATACACTTGAAGTATTGGTAAGAGATGCTTTAGGACGTATTCATGTTCTTCAGGCTGGAAACCTTGCATTTAAGGGATGGAAAAACTTGATTATCAATGTACCTGGTTATATTCAGCAGCATTCTCACCTGCGTTCAGGTCCAGAGAATCTTACTCTTGTTGGATTCAGAGTTCGTTCAGATGCAGAAGAATATGTTGATAATTATGTAATTTTCTTTGATCAGTTAAAATATACATCTAATTCACTTTCTTATATCTATGATGGTTATGAGTTGAATGAAGTTGATTTCGGTGATTCTGATTCATCAAACGGTAACAGTAACAGCAGCAGTAAGAGCAAGAGCAGCAACAGTCGCCGTTTGAACAGTGATGATGATGTTGTAGATGTAGGAGATGCAAAATGAAAAAATTATTAGCAATTGTATTGGCATTTTCATTTGCTGGATTGATTTTTGCGCAGAGTGTTGCAAGTGCTAATCCAGAAACAGTTGGTGCAGATTCTGCAATGATGTCTTTGCGTGAAATTTCTGTTGATAAGTTCGAAAGAGAAGGTTCATGGTTTGTTCATATTTCTTCTGATGACGGTGTAATTGCTGCAAGACTTTTTGATGGAAATCCTGCTATGAAAGAACCTTTACCTGAAGATGAAGGTAAAGAAGATGAAGATACACAGGTTCTTGGTGTTCGTGTAGATTTCTTCCGCCGTGGTTTGGATTCATTTACAATTATGGCTGGACGTCCTTTACCAGTAGAAGGAACAGTAAAAACTGTTTCTATGTGGGTTTGTGGACGAAATCAGAGTCACGAAATGTATGTTCTTGTTCAGGATTATTTTGGCCGCAATTATGAGCTTTATATGGGTAATCTTGGATTCAGCGGATGGAAAAAACTTACTTGTGTAGTTCCTCCTAGTACAGATGGTGAACATGGTATTGTACAGAGCAGTGCATACTATGGTGACAAACCTGGATTTAAGATTCTTGGATTCAGAGTAGATTGTAACCCAATGCAGGCTAGAGGTTCATATTACCTTTATCTCGATGATCTTCGTGTAGTAACCGATCTTTATGATATGGAAAACCGCGATGAAGATGATATGCTTGATAACTGGTAATCTACTGGTTAAATAATGCAAACTAAAAAGGCAGGTCTTAGGATCTGTCTTTTTTTTTTGTTCAAGTTGATTTAATTCATAAAAAAAATAAGCTTTATTCTGTGATTATTTGATTCTGTAATATTTTGCTCTTGATTTTGGAGCATTTTCTGGCTTCTCAGATAATTCAATCAATTCCATTCTGGATAGAACCCATAAAATTAAATGAGCATTTTTATATGCATTTTGCGGATAATTTTTATTTCTAAGACATTTTTCTAAATCTTTTGCGCAGAAAATCTCAGTTAATTCTTTAGGAAGTAAATTTAAGTAATCTGATTTTTTCTGGAAAGTTCTGGTGCTTATAATTTCATCGAGACGTTTGTTTGATTTAATCCAATCTTTTCTGAATCTTCTGCGTTTATTTTGGGAATTAACAGCTTCTTCTGTTTTTATCCTTTCTTCAATTAAAGAAATTTCCATTACTTCAAGAGTAAAATTTTTATTGAGCAAAACCGGATAAATTCCCGTCAATTCATCAAATAAATCATAAATACTATTCTTTTTTGGACTTTTTCGATTTGAGATAAGCTTGCCATCCTTTGAATATAAGGCAATTTTTTTTGTGATTACCAGTGGATGAACGACTGTAATTTTTTTTCCGGAATCTATAGTTGCCATAATTTTAGGCAGCAACTTTGACAGATTTTTTGTCTGAATTTCAATTATGTCTGACTTTTCTGTGACAATATCATAAATATATCCATTCAGTTCAATTTCAGTTTTTCCATGTGAGTTTTCTGCATATAAAAGTTTTAGCGTATTGTGGAGGCTGCTTTCGTTGTAAGTGTTTATATTTCCGGCACCCATAAAAAATTATCC
>JAEETM010000048.1 GCA_016290335.1 Treponema sp.
ATCTAATTAACAACAAATATTCACAGAAGAGTCTAAATATATAACTTATTCAGTAAATAATAACCTGCAAAACAATTAGAACATCAAGGTTTTATGGATAAACCTATTTTTAAGCAAATATATAATAAATAACTGGATAAATCTCCATAGAACCTGTCATTTTCTTAATAAACCAGACTTTTAATTCAAAAACGCAAAATATCGCCAAAATCCCTATAATTTCATTAACAAACGGTCGTAATGTTTTAAAGTTAACGACCAGTTATTAGTTTTTAAAGTTAACAACCGTTTGTCAGTTTAAAATCTGTTTCACGTGGAACATATATACAAAAATCGTTATTGCAAGCTAAAGGCGAAGCAATCCATTACATAATTGTTTCACATGAAACATAGCGAGCAAAGGCTTTTAGCCAATCTCTGAACAGCTGTGTTGCGAAGGTTATATACATATATTTTAATATTACAATTGTTTCACATGAAACATAAGATATTCGATTTTCTTAACTAAAACTATTATCCTGAACTTATTTAAGGATCTTATAAAAAAAAACCGAATCAAGTTTCATATGACAATACAGCACTATGTTCCACGTGAAACAAAACCTTTTCTATTATCTATATGATAATACTATTAACTTTGAACATTTTAAGACAGATGTATTTATATTATACAATTTCATTCAATCTCTATCTTTTACCTGGAGATAATCTAATTTCACTTTAATTCTCTTTAAATTGTGTAAAAACTAAAATTCAATTGTTTCACATGAAACACAATTTATATTTTAATTAACCCTACCCTACTCCATAATGTTTCACATGAAACATCTGGGAATAAGTAGTTCATAGATTTATAAACATAGAAAGCGATACTTCGTGATATGACAAAAAAACAATCCGGTGCAATATTTTATTGAATCTCAAAGCAGCCATTTTGAAAAGGTTCCGAATGACACTAATTCATTTTGTCTATTTATTGTTTCATGTGAAACATTCTTTATAATAGCTCTGTATTATCCTCTATCTTCAGAATCCTGATAATTTACTCTATTAGAAACATTCTAAAACTAGAGAATATTATTTTTCAGCTGCATAGATTCAGAAGACATACCAACCACTCCCCTACCCTACTCCGGCTGTTCCACGTGAAACAACAGCTATAAAAACCTTATTTTTTTGCTTTGTGAGTAATCCCCAAATTCCACAAAGTTATCCACATTTTTATCCACAATTGTGGATAACTTGTAGATTATGTGGATAACTAATTTTGGTTAGTTTCACGTGGAACAAAAACAAAAAAGGCCGACCGAATTGATCGGTCAGCCTTTTGCCTGATGTATAAAAATATGTAATCACCCTAGAACTAATTACTTTAATAAATAGCTCGTACCCTTGCTTCAATTATTAAACAAAATTTTTATTTTGTCAATAATTATTTTTACTTTTCTAACTAACGATTGTTAGTTCTAAAAACTACCTTACGTTAGTTATTCACCGTCCTCATCAGCCTGAACTTTGTCCAAACCAACAATGAAGTCTGGCTCAGTAACACGAACTACGTTTACACCAGAAGCTCCTGTTCCCTGCTCCTTAATATCTGTTGCCTTAAAGCGCAGTGTCTTTCCCTGGCTTGTCATGCAGACAACTTCATCTTTATCTTTAACGTTGATAGCTCCGATGATTTCACCCTTAGATTCAGTATTTCCGAAGATTCTCTGTCCGCCTGTTCCACGTCCGTGAACAGAATAGAGGTCGAAAGAAATTCTCTTACCAACACCCTTCTCTGTAAGAAGAATCATGTTTGCATCTTTTTCAACTTTAACTGCTGCAGCAATTTCATCGCCTTCAGAAAGCTTCATTCCCTTAATACCACAGCTTGCACGTCCCATAAGACGAACTGAATCTTCTGTGATACGGAGAGCTTTACCGCGGCGGCTGATCAACATAACTTCACAGTCACCTGTGGTTGGAATTGCACTAATCAGCTTATCATTATCATTAAGCTTAATACCAATAATACCGCGGGTCTTAGCATTCTGGAACTCTGTAGAGCGAACCTTCTTTACAACACCCTGAGCGGTTGTCATAAAGAGGTAGAGGTCGTCTGAGAATTCTTTGAGTGAAACAACTGTTGTAATCTCTTCATCTGGACCAACCTGGAGCAATCCCTTGATATGAGCACCACGGGCAGCCTTTTCGCTTTCCGGAATCTCATGAATCTTCATCCAGTAAGCACGGCCAAGGTTAGTTATGAATAACAGGTGTTCCTTTGTAGAACCGATGAACAACTGATTAACGTAGTCGTCATCAAGAAGGTTGGTACCGTTACTTCCGGTTCCTCCCCTACCCTGCTTTTTGTATTTATCAGCTGGAACACGTTTGATGTAACCCATGCGGGAAATCATTACAACCATGTCCTCATCTTTAATCATGTCTTCAACGTTGATCTGTTCAACTTCGCTTGCTACGATTTCTGTACGGCGGTCATCACCATACTTTTCTGCAAGGCTGCGAGTCTCATCTTTGATAAGACCAAGAATCTTGTTGTGGTCTGCAAGAAGTCCTTCGAGGTAATCAATGAGTGCCTGAAGTTCTTTAATCTCTTTCTGAAGATCTTCGATAAGCAGATGTGTGAGGCGCTTGAGCTGCATATCAACAATTGCCTGAGCCTGCTCATCATCAAAATTGAATCTCTTCTCGAGTTTAAGTTTTGCATCCTCTGTATTTTCAGAGCTCTTGATAATCTGAATAACTTCATCAATATTATTGATGGCAGTAATAAGAGCTTCCAAAATATGCATGCGGTGTTTAGCAACTTTTAAATCATAAATTGTACGGCGTGTAATAACTTCGTCGCGGTGATTTACAAAGTGCTGGATAAGCTGCTTGAGTGTAAGAACTTCCGGCTTAAGATAAGTTGGTGGCAATGTAAGCATGCCAGGCTCATCATAACGTGGAGCTCCTTCTTTTACCTGTGGAACAAGTGCAAGATTTATAACACCAAAGTTTGACTGTAATTCTGTTTTTGCAAAAAGCTGATTAAGAACGATTTTTGTGATTGCACCTTTTTTCAAATCTACAACAAGGCGCATTCCAGTTCTGTCTGAAGATTCATCGTTTGCATTTGTAACACCGTCAATCTGTTTATCGCGTACAAGCTCCTTGATTCGGCGGATTATATTAGTTGTGTTTACGCCATAAGGAACTTCTGTAAATACGATTGATTCACGGCCATGCTTATCTGTTTCTATTATAAACTTTGAACGGATAACAATTTTACCACGTCCGGTTGTATATGCTTTTTTTATTCCGCTTGTACCATAAATTATACCGCCAGTCGGGAAGTCCGGACCTTTGATATAGTGCATCAGTTCTTCAATTGTAATATCGTTATTGTCGATGTAAGCACCGATTGCAGCGGCAACTTCGCGGAGATTATGAGTAGGCATGTTTGTTGCCATACCAACTGCAATACCAGTTGTACCGTTACAAAGAAGGAACGGGAACTTTGCAGGAAGAACGCCAGGTTCATCACAGGTATCATCAAAATTACGAACCATATCAACAGTGTTTTTGTTGATGTCGCTCGTCATCTCCTCTGTGATTTTTGACATTTTTGCTTCGGTGTATCGGTAAGCTGCAGGAGGGTCACCGGCGATTGTACCAAAGTTTCCCTGTGGAGTTACTGTTGTATAACGCTGGGCAAAATCCTGACCGAGACGAACAAGTGCATCGTAAACTGAAGCATCTCCATGCGGATGATAATGACCCAAAACTTCACCAACGATGGTAGCACATTTTTTAGTCTTTCCGCCGCTTGCAAGATGAAGTGTATCCATTGCATACATAATTCTGCGATGAACCGGTTTAAGACCATCACGAACATCCGGCAAAGCACGCTGAACAATTACAGACATTGAGTAGTCAATATAAGCCTGCTTAACTTCGTCTTCAATTGGAATCTTTATGAGAGAGCCACCTTCGGCCGTTTTGATTTCTTCCATCATTTTCTCCAAAGCATATTTAAATAATTATACTATTATAGCATTTTTTTTATTTTTAGTCTTTAGCTTGATGAAACTAACGAGTGGTAGTTGTGGTTTTTAATTATATTTCACTAACTTCTACTTTTAAATCCGCTTTTTCATTTTTTACTGCAATTTGAAAATCGTCTTCGTAGATTATTTCACCGGGGATTTCTGAGGTTTCGGAGCGGTAAAGCTTTATGCCGTATTTTTTGCACATCTGGCGGTAGAAGTTGAGCTGGTTCCAGATGTCGTTGCCCTGAGGTGTGTCTTTAAACCAGGTAACGGCATGGTCTGGATTTCCCTTATCATAGAAAGGAGGAATGGGGAGGACTTTTTCAAAATATTCGCGCTGTTTCCAGTATTCGGCGGTTTCTTCTGGAGTGAGGATTTTAGCATCCACAAGCTTGCCGACTGTTGTAAAAATGCCACGAGGCTTTTGGGTAATCCAGGCGATGTCAGAAGTGTGTACGCGAAAATATTTCATATTTAGCTCCTTTGTGTTTACAAAAATTACAACAAACTTAGTTGCATCGTTATTTTGCAAAATCATTTTTTTCAAGCTTACGAGTTTCGGCTTCTACCCAGGCTGGTTTAAAACCACTGGTAAGTGCAATTTTCCAGGAGCGAAGATTTGAAAGACTTGTACCGTAATAAGGAATTGCTCCACGTCGGAAGGTTTCGTTGCGTAAAAGTTTTACAAGTGTTTTACCAATTCCCCTTCTACGATATTCAGGTAAAACATCAATTCCAATTTGCCAAAACTTTTTACTGTCGGCAGAGCAACCTGCCATACCCATAATTTTTTTGCCCTTGTAAGATAGTGCTTGTGAAGAATTATTTGTTGCGTTTTCGTTAGATAAAGCTAACACAGCCAGTACATCAGGACGTTCAGGTTTGTAGCAGTCACAAATTGCATTTGGTAATTCGGGGCAACCGTAAAATTGTTTTATTTCTTCTGTTTCAATAAAACAATATTCAAAATCAGGTTCGACAGGAACAAGCTCTGGAAGGGGTAAAAACATATGATGGGTGAGTGCCATTTTATAACCAAACTTTCTTACCTGGTTTTCAAGTTCAAAATAATTGTGCTGTTCAAAAAGCCAGAATCCTGTTTTTTCTTTTACCCATTCAGTCAACCACGGATGAAGTTTTTCATCAGCAGAAATTACTGCGTTGTCTCCAAGTGTTGCAATTTGCAGAAAAAACTTTTCGTTTGAAAAAACTCGGCGACCTTCGTTCAAAGCGGGCAGGGTAATTACATTTTCTGTTTTATCAAAATCTTCAGATTTGCAATTAAAATCAAGAGCAAGCTGTTCTTTTATTAAAGAGTATATTTCTTTGTTAGTTGGGATTAACATATTTGAAGTCCCTGTTATAAAAAATTAAAAAATCCTATGGTAAGTTTTTGCCTTAAAGGTTTCGCTGTCGTCGAGTTTTGTGTATTCTGTGTCTTCGTAAAAAGTCATTCCAAGTTTTTCCATTACTCGCATGGAACCATAATTTCCAATGGCAAAGGTTCCGGCAATTGCACGCACCTGATATTTGCTTTTTGCGTAATCAATTATTTTTTCGATAGCCTCTACTGTGTAACCGTGCTTCCAGAAATCAAAGGCAAGATTGTAACCAACACTCCAGACATCTATATCTTCGTGATAGTAAAGTCCACCGCTACCAATGAGTTCACCAGTTTCTTTTAATACAAAACCATAGTCTAATTTTTTTTCATCCTCATACAAAGTTTCAATCCAAGGCTTTGCCTCTTCCTTGCTTTTGTAAAGAGGATAAATCATATATTTGTTAACGCGAGGATCACCAGCCCATTTGAAAATTGCCTCAGCATCATCAACTGTAAGAGGACGAAGAATGAGGCGGGAAGTTTCCAATGTCGGTAAAATGATTTTTGACATGTTAGTTTTAAATATCCAAATTAGCGTAGCTTGAGTTTTCTTCAATGAACTTTCGGCGAGGTTCAACTTCTTCACCCATACATACACTGAAAATCCTGTCGGCTGCCATTGCATCTGGAATTGTTACGACACGCATTTTTCTGTGAGCTGGATCCATTGTTGTTTCCCAAAGCTGTTTTCCGTCCATTTCACCAAGACCTTTGTAACGCTGAACATCGGCTTTATCACGCTGGTCACCAAGAGCTTCCAAAGCAGCATCTCTTTCTGCATCACTGTAACAATAAACAGGATCCTTCTTTCCAAGCTGAACCTTGAACAGCGGAGGCATAGCAAGATAAACATAACCGTGCTCAATAATCTGCGGCATATAGCGGAAGAAGAAGGTGAGCAGAAGTGTACGGATATGAGAACCGTCAACATCGGCATCGGCCATGATTATAATTTTATGATAGCGTAATTTATCAATGTTAAAGTCTTTTCCAAAACCTGCACCAAGCGAAGCAATTACAGGTTCAAGCTTATCGTTGTTCATTACTTTTTCCGGGCGAACTTTTTCTACGTTGAGCATTTTTCCCCAGAGAGGAAGAATAGCCTGAGTTTTAGGGTCGCGGCCTTTCTTTGCAGAACCACCCGCAGAATCTCCTTCGACAATGTACACTTCACAAAGCTCAGGATTTTTCATAGAACAGTCAGACAATTTTTCCGGCAAACCAAAACCGTCACTCATTGTCTTCTTGCGCATATTGTCTTTTGCTTTACGTGCAGCAATACGAGCCTTAGCTTCATCAATTGCTTTTTTCAAGATTGCTTCGAGAACTGCAGGATTCTGTTCAAAATAAAGAGTGAGCTTTTCTTTTACAATCTGATCTACAATTGTGCGGACTTCTGTGTTTCCAAGTTTTTCCTTTGTCTGTCCTTCGAACTCAGGCTCGGGAACTTTCATGGAAATTACAGCTGTCAAACCGCTGCTTAAATCTTCGTAAGTAAGCTTTTCTTCTTTATCAAGATTTTTCTTGAGCTTTTCGTTAGCTTCGAAAAACTTATTCAAAACAAAACGCACTGCACTGCGGAAACCTTCAAGGTGAGTACCGCCATCTCGTGTGTTAATATCATTTACAAAAGTATGAACGTTTTCTGAATAACCTGAATTGTAATGCATTGCAATTTCAGTCACAACTTCATCACGTTCTTCACAGATATAAATTGGCTCTTCTGGAACAACAGCTTTACCTTCATCAAGTTCTTTAACAAACTCGTTGATACCGCCTTCGAACTTAAGTACTTCTTCTTTTGGATGTTCAAGTCTTTCATCACGGAAAACAATTACAATGCCACTGTTCAAAAAAGCAAGCTCACGTAAACGGTCACGAAGAACATCATAATCATAAGTTGTTGTTTCAGTAAAAATTGTTTTATCTGCTTTCCAGCGAATTGTTGTACCATGTTCTTCTGCACCACAATCGCCGATAATTTCTACTTTAGTTTTTGCAATACCACGTTCGTATTTCTGCTGATAAATATGACCATCGCGGCGAACTGTTGCTTCCATCCAATCTGAAAGAGCATTAACGCAGGAAACACCAACACCGTGCAAACCACCGGAAACCTTGTAAGATCCTTTATCAAACTTACCACCGGCATGGAGGCGTGTTAATACCAGTTCAAGTGCGCTAATTTTTTCTGTAGGGTGAATATCAACCGGAATACCACGTCCGTTATCTTCAATTCGTGCAACATCATTTTTTTCAAGAGCTACAACAATCGTATCGCAGAAACCGGCCATTGCTTCGTCAATTGAGTTATCTACTGTTTCGTAAACAAGATGATGAAGACCTCTTGGTCCTGTTGAACCAATGTACATACCAGGACGTTTTCGTACTGCTTCAAGCCCTTTTAAAACCTGTATATTACTTGCACCATAATTATCAGCCATTGTTTTTTCCTATTATTTTGTACTTATTAAAGCTTTATTTTACCCAAAAAGGAACTTTTTTTCAATGCAACAAAAAATGACCCAAAATGACATTACTTTGTACTTGAAGAAAACAATGAACTCTATGATAATAGACCTATGGGAAATCAGTATTACAAAGAAGTTTGGCAGCATGCAATGGATCAGCTGCATAATGAATATAAATCACAAAATAATGAAGATGAGTTTACAATCTGGTTCAATATGAACTACGTAGAAGATACTGTTGATACAATTACTGTTTCTGTAGCAACAACTTTTATGAAAAACATGATTCAGAGTAAAGGATATTTTGATAAGGTCCTTAAAACTATATGTGAAATTACAGGGATGAATAATCTTAAGCTCAATGTAATCTCATCTAATTCATCAGAAAATCAGTCTTCCGAAAATTACAGTAAAGATTTTGAAAGTCCTAAGGATTTTGATAAAAATGTAGAAAAGGATAAGGCTTCTGATTCGGGTAAAGATGATAAAAAAGTCAATGAGACTCCCGGTAAAAATAAGGCTGATGATCAAACTGAATCTACAAAGGTGGCTTCATCATCTTTTAAAAAACACCAATTGTTAAACGAAAAATATACGTTTGATAGTTTTGTACCTGGCGAAAACAGCAGCTTTGCTTACAATGCTTCTCTTGCTGTTGCAAAAAATCCTGGTAAACAATATAACCCGATTTTACTTTATGGTGGTTCTGGTCTTGGAAAAACTCATCTGATGCAGGCTATTGGAAATTACATTTATAACAACGGTGGAGAAAAATTAAAAATCTGCTATGTGTCTGCAGAAACTTTTACAAATGAGTTTACCGCTTCCATATCTTCTAAGAAGACAAATGATTTTAAAAATAAATACCGGAATCTTGATGTTCTTCTTCTTGATGACATTCACTTTTTACAAAATAAAACAGGTATTCAGGAAGAGCTTTTCTATACGTTTAATGCCCTGCATGAAAAAAATGCTCAGATGGTTTTCACCTGTGACCGTCCAATTAAAGAAATTAAAAACATGACTGAACGTCTTGTGAGCCGGCTTTCAAATGGACTTAGTATTGATATTACTATTCCTAATTTTGAAACACGCTGTGCCATCTTACAGAAAAAAATAGAAAGTACCGGCCAGACTCTAGATCAGGAAATTATAGATTTTATTGCAAAGAATGTTGAAACAAACGTACGTGAACTTGAACATGCACTCCAGCAGGTTTTTGCTTATTCAGAAATTATTGGTGTAAAGCCTACTCTTGAGATGGCACAAAATCAGCTTAAGGATTTCCTTTCTTCCGGCGCTTCTGAAAACATTTCTCTTGATGTAATTCAAAAGGTTATTGCCAACGATTACAATATTTCTGTTTCTGAACTTAAATGTAAACAGAGGGACAAAAAGTTTACAGTTCCACGTCAGATTGCAATTTACATAGCCCGTGAAGTTACAGAGCTTTCTTACACTGAGCTTGGAAACGAGTTTGGTAAAGATCATTCTACAATCATGCATGCTTACAAAAACATTTCTGAAAAAATCAAAGTTGATCAGAATCTTGATTCAAGAATAAAATTATTGATAAAGGAAATTAAGGAGTATAATAATAAAGGATAAAAAAATGTTGATAACTTTGTGATATTTTGTGGATAAATTGGGAATTATGAAGTAAAATGTGGATAAGTGGATAAAATGTGTATTGAAACCGCTTATTTATAAACCATTTAAATCTTTATAATTCAAGCAGATAAATCATTTATACACATTATTCACACGCTTATTATTACTACTATTAAAATTTATAAATTTAATAAATATAAGGACTGCTAATAAAGTTCATATCAGGAGATAAAAAAATGAAGTTTACATTTGACAAAGATGCAATGATTAAGGAAATTGCTATTGCTCAGGAAGTTATTACAAATAAAAGTCCTGTTTCAATTCTTTCTAACATTCTTTTGATTGCAGAAAACAATTCTTTAACAATCAAAGCAACAGACTCTTCACTGAGATTTACGACTTCTGTTCCTGTTGACATTATTGAAGAAGGACGTACTACAATTTTCTGTGATAAGTTTATGAGTATTCTTTCTTCTTTGCCATCTGGAGATGTAGAGTTCATTCAGGAAGATATTGGTGTAACAATCAAACCGATTTCTAAAAAAGTTACTTTCAAGCTTAAGAGCCAGACAAGTGATAAGTTTCCTGAGCTTGGATCTTCTGAAAATGTTCCATTCTTTGAAATGTCTGCAAAGGATTTTAAAGAGATGATTCGCCAGACAATTTTTGCAGTTTCAAAAGAAAACCGCAGCCGCTCTTTTATGACTGGTGTATATTTTGTAAAAGAAGGTGATGTAATTTCTATGGTTGCAACTGACGGACGAAGACTTTCTTATATTAAAAAGGAAGTTCCAAATGCTCCTGATTTTACTCCTGTAATTATTCCTACAAAGATTCTTTCATGTGTTCTTAAAAATATTTCTGATGAAGGAAATCTCCAGCTTGCAGTTATTGATAAATCTGTTTTTGTAAAATCTGGTAACATGGAATTCTCAACTAACTTAATTGACGGTCAGTTCCCTAATTACAAGAAAGTAATTCCTGAAAGCTTGAGTATGTCTTTCCAGGTTAGTAAATCTGATTTGGAAGCTGCCCTTAAACGAACAAGTATTATGGCAGATAAAGAAATCAATAAAATAATTTTCAAGGTTATTTCCGGTAATTTAAAAATTATTTCGCCTGAAACTGATAACGGTGCTGCCGAAGAAGATATTCCTTGCCGCTATGATGGTCAGGATATTACAATGTCTTTGAACTTTGTTTACATCACCGAACCATTGAAAAATATTGATTCTGAATACGTTACTTTCAATTTCAATAACGATGAAAATATTGGCGACGAGATTGTTGTTACAAAAGCAATTATAATGAACTCTGAACCAGCCGGTGATTATCTGCATGTAATAATGCCACTGAAAGGATAAGATGCCGTTTCTTTATCAGACCTTTTATAATTTTCGAAATCTGAAAAATGATACAATAGACCTTTCTTCGCGAGAGGTCTATTTTGTAGGCGAAAACGGTCAGGGCAAAAGTAACATTCTTGAATCGCTTTATTATTCAGCTTACGGAAATTCTTTTAGAACTTACACAGATTCTCAGATTGTAAAAAACGGTGAAAAAAATTTTAGTATTAATTCTCTGTTCAATAATGAAAAACAGGGAACACAAAAAATTTCCATCATTTATGAAAACAACAAAAAACGAATAGAAAAAAACGGAAAGCGTGTTCAGGATAGAAAAGAAATTATTAACACAATTCCGTGTATTTTATTCAGTCATGATGATATGCGCTTTGCAACAGGAGAACCGGAGTGCCGGCGTTTTTTTGTTGACCAGTCGCTCACACTTTACGATTCAATTTTTATTGACGATTTGCGCAACTACAAAAAAATTTTAAAAAGCCGTAATACAATTTTAAAAAATCATGAATACGAAATGCTTGATGTTTACGACAGTCAACTGGCGCAGCTTGGCTTTGTTATTCAAGACAAACGTAAAAAAGCAATCTTCCAGTTCAATCAGATATTCGGAAAAATCTTTGAAGAGATTACCGGAATAGGCGGATTGAGCATTGTTTACTATCCTTCCTGGAAAGAAAAAATTGAAGATAACGTTAAGAGAAATCCAAGTGTGCAGGATATAATTTCCATGCTTGGTGAAAAACGCGAAAATGATAAATATATGGAAACTACAATGTCTGGTCCGCATCGTGACAGAATAAACTTTGTTAGGGATAACAAACTTTTTATTCCAACAGCTTCAACAGGGCAGTGCAGGCTTGTTTCACTTTTACTTCGCGTTGCACAGGCTGTTTATTTTACAAGGGTAACCGGTTTAAAACCCGTCCTGCTTATGGATGATGTTCTGCTTGAGCTTGATCCCGATAAACGCACAAAGGTTACTGCGCTGCTTCCTGAATACGACCAGCTTTTCTGTACGTTCTTACCGGGCGAACCTTATGAGCGTTACAAATATGATACGACAAAAGTGTACACAATTAAGGGCGGCGAATGGGAGGTTTCAAAATGAACAACGATATAATTTCCTGTTCAGACATGATAATGAAAACCGTTGACTTGACGGCGTTTGATAAGGCTAACGAAGTTTCTTCTGTGTGGAGAAGTGTACTTTTAAAAATTAAAAGCTACGAGGATAACGAAGAAAATGAGCGCCACATGCCGATAGGCGAACGCCTGGCCGGTAACACACGGGTGGTAGATTTTAAGAAGGGTGTGCTCCTTATAGAAACTGATCATTCAGGCTGGATTCAATATCTTAAAATGTACCAGAAGTTTATCATCAACGGATTAAAGCGCACTTTGCCGAATCTTGAAATAAAGTCCTTTGCTTTTAGAATGTCCGGCACCCAGGTCCGCCTGAACGACGATTACGACGAACAGCTTTCTCAGGCCCGCCAGAAGCTTTCTAAAGAGTTGGACAAACAGGATGCAGAGCTTGCTAAGTTTTATGAGGCTAAGGATAGCAAGAAAGAAGCTGATGCTGGAAAATCTCCTGCCGAAAATCTTCCACCCGAGCTCCGGGCAAAGTTTGCCGAAATGCTCAAAAGAGAAGACAATTAAACGGGGCGTTGCGGGGTGTCCCCGCTGGAAGGGGTAGGGCGCAACGGAGTGCGACCGCAGGGGAAGGCTTTCCCCTCTTTGAAACTCAAAAGTGCGTAGTTTTGCTTAGCAAAACTACGAGCCAAAGCCGCAAAAATGAACAACTACCAACAAACAGAAGCTTTGGCTTGACCTTTTCCGAAAAATAATGATATATTTTATTACTATTTTCTAGTATTGTGAAAGTAGTATATCAATTTGAAATCATTTTAATTATATAAAAGGAGCGTTCCATGAAAAGAACATATCAACCAAGCAAAGTAAAACGCAATAGAAAATTCGGCTTCCGCGCAAGAATGGCTACAAAAGGCGGACGAAAAGTTCTTGCAAGAAGAAGAGCAAAGGGAAGAGCAAAGCTCACAGTTTCTGACGAACACAAGAAGTACTAATTTTTCAGAGATGGAAACAGATTTAAATAAAACGGGATTTTTTAAACGGAATGAACGTATAAAAAATCCCGCAGATTTTAAAAAGCTGTTTAAGGACGGAAAAAAAGTCAGTGTTCCAGGAGCAAAATTATTTTTCTTGGAAAATAATCTGGAATACAATAGGGTTGGATTTCCTATGGTCCGTGGCTACGGTAACGCGGTTCAAAGGAACTTATCAAAAAGATACAGCCGTGAAGTCTATCGTTTACTAAAATCACATCTGAACACCGGTTACGATATGTTGATTTTGATATATCCCGGAAATGATTCGTTCCACTCGCGATGTGATATGATTCGTTTGTTGTGTAAAAAAGCAGGATTAATCAAAGAGTAACTTATGATTAAGACTATTATTAACGTATTTAAAAAAGCATTGTCTGTCTTTTTTTGTACATTAATTCGTATTTATCAAAAATGCATATCGCCTTTGCACAGGCCTTGCTGTCGGTTTACGCCGACCTGTTCTGCCTATGCGCTGGAAGCTATTCAAAAATACGGTCCTGGTAAAGGGCTTTTTCTTGCAATTAAACGAGTTCTCAAATGCAATCCATATCATGAGGGCGGGTATGACCCTGTTCCATGAAAATAATAAGAGGAACCTTTAAGTGGATAAAAATACTATTTGGGCAATTGTCCTTTCAACTTTGGTAATAATCGGTGCCTATCTTCTTATGCCTTTGATCACTGGAAACAAGAATGCAGAGGTACAGGATACATCGAATGAAGTGGTTATTGAAAACGGAGATGAAAGCTCTGCAAACTCTGGTAGTACAAACGCCGGTAATGCAGCTTCTTCAACCGAATCAATTTTTAGCGAAAATGAATCTTTAATCCTTGCAGCAGAAGATGATGAAGTTCCGCTCACAGAAGAAAAAGTTACAATCAATACTGGTTGTGCAGAAATCATCTTTACTACAAAGGGCGGCGACATTATCAGTTACAAGCTCGTTAATCATCTTGATATGGATACTAATGATGGTATTCAGATTTCGGACAGCATTAACGACATGAACAGAACCTGTGCGCTTGCTTTAGGTTCAGCTGGAAACACAATCATCAACGAATACTTTTCTTATGAAAAACTCGATGATTACACAGTTTTCTTCAAACGCAATTTTGTAACAAAAGACAGCTTTGGAAATCAGAAAACATTTATGCTTGGAAAAAAATATTCGTTCAAGCCAAACGAGTATATGTTCAAGCTCGATATTATGATTCACACAGATGACAACACAGGTCTTGATTTCAACGGTGCAGCTTACACAATCAGAACTTCACCACAGATTGGGCCTCACTTTAATCCAAAACAGAACCGTTACGAAAACCGTCAGTTTATAGC
The DNA here is from genome assembly GCA_016290335.1 of Treponema sp. The sequence goes on from JAEETM010000048.1 coordinate 14,336, forward strand.
TTACAATGGAAAAAAAGCAAAACGTCAGGTGCTCAGCAACGGTCAGTTCCAGAAGTATAAGAATGATTTGATTTGGGGCGGTATTGGTGGAAAGTACTTTGTTGAACTTGTAGTACCAACCGATTCTTCAATCTGGAATGCAGCTTACTATTCATCACAGGTAGAAATAAATGATTATGCTAACGCTCAGGCACTTTTCGAACGCCGTGCATTCAGCGGTTCAGATATAATGGACACCTACTATATGTACTTTGGTCCACGCAACGAAAAGGATCTTCAGATTTACAACATTCCAGAAAATAACGCCTGGAAGTTTGGCGGCTCAAAGCTTACCGAAAGCTTACAGTCCAGCGGAATCTTAAGCTGGCTCGAAACAATCTTAAAGTTCTGTCTTGAAATCCTTCATAAAATCATAAAGAACTGGGGTGTTTGTATTGTTGTTCTTACAGTGATTTTGAAGATTCTTTTGTTCCCTCTTTCAATCAAGCAGTCAAAGAGTACACAGAAGATGCAGGAGCTTCAGCCACAGCTGCAGGCAATTCAGTCTAAGTATGCAAACGACAAACAGAAGCTTCAGGTAGAAACTCAGAAAATCTATCAGGAAGCAGGATATAATCCGGCAAGCGGATGTCTTCCTCTGGTTTTCCAGTTCCTTATTTTGATTTCTATGTATAACCTGTTCAATAATTACTTTGAGTTCCGTGGGGCTATGTTTATTCCAAATTGGATTCCGGATCTCTCAACAGGTGATAGTGTTTATTCCTTTAAGTTTAACATTCCTTTCATTGGTAATCAGCTCAGGCTTTTGCCAATCATCTATACACTTACTCAGATTTTCTCAACAAAATTAACTCAGCCGGCTAACGCTGCAGGTGCGGGCGGACAGAACGCAATGACCATGAAGTTTATGACTTACGGTATGCCAATTATGTTCTTCTTCCTGTTCTACAATGCTCCAGCTGGACTTTTGTTGTACTGGCTTACAAGTAACGTATGGCAGGTTGGTCAGCAGATGATTATCAACAAAAAGATGGCAAAGGACAAGGAAGCAAAGGCTGTAAAAACTACTGCAAAGCCTAACAAAACTTTACCACCAAAAGGAAAGAAAAGATAAGATTTTTTTGCAATTCTAAATACAGGAGATAAAAATGACTTACGAATATGAAGGAAAAACTGAAAAAGAAGCTATTGAACTTGCTGCTGCAGACCTTGGATTGGAACGCGACCAATTTGATGTAGAAATCCTTGAGACTCAGAAAAACTCTCTTTTCAAAAAAGGCTACGTAAAAATTAAGGTTCATACTTTAGATGATGAAAAACACACTGCTCACTCTTCTTACAACGAGCCGGAAGAACATCATTCACGCATTTTTGCAGACCCACTTCCACAGGGCGAGTTTGAAGAAAAACTTATTGAGTTCATCACAGAAGTAATTACAAGAATGGGTTACGACGTAAAGGTTTCTTTTACATACCGTGAAGAGAAAAAGATTGGAATTAAGCTTGAATCATCACACTCATCAATCCTTATTGGACGCAAGGGAAAGAATCTTGATGCTCTCCAGCTTCTGGCAAATATTTATGCTGGCCGTCTTGGACACGAAGAAGTTCGCGTAATTCTTGATACAGAAAACTACAGAATCCGCCGCGAAGAAACTCTTGTTCGCCTTGCTTATACAACAGCCGATAGAGTTCGTTCAAGCCGCAACTCAATCCTCCTTGAGCCAATGAATCCTTTTGAACGCCGTCTTATTCACACAACTCTTAATGATATTCCTGATGTTGAAACTAAGAGCGAAGGCGAAGGTTTATATAAGCAGGTTAGAGTTATTTACAAGGGAATAAGATAAACCAACGAAGGAAAGTTTTTATGAAGAAGCTTGTTTTAATTTGTGCATGTGCTGTTTTAATGGGTGCTGTTTTTGCGCAGTCAAACGTAAAGACACGCATACACGATGATGGAACGAATGAACTTAAGCTCAGGCCTCAAACTCAGTATGATGGAATCATTGACGGTTTGCGGGTAATTAAGGCCGAAAAAAACTTTCCGTTTATTTACGAAAGCCTTTATCATATCAGTAAGGAAGAACTAACAAAATCTGGAAGCGGAGCTTCTGCCACAATTGACATAAACGATGTTTCCAGAGTTTTACGTTCTGTTTCCAACATGCAGGGAATGAATTATTATTCCAGCACAAAAAACAAAACACTTGTTCTTTACGAAAAAGCTTATATGATAGATGGCGAAAACAGCAAGAAAAAAATCAGTGACCAGAATACAGGAAATGCCGATGGTCAGACAAGCTGGTGCTATCAGAAAGATAACAGCTTTGGCGATATTTTTTACAGGCTGAACTACTATCAGAAAGACAATACAATGCTCGCTGTTTTTACAACCACAAGCTGGATTGGAATTGGTCCTATAAAAGCAATTGCTCCGGAAAATCTTAAAATCTTTATTTATGTAGAAGATGTTGGGGACGAAATCCTTTTGTATCTCTGCACAGATTTGGACAGTGCAAAGTTTCCAGGCATAAGGGGACAGATTACCGAATCAATGACATCTCGAATGGATGCCGTTTATAAGTGGTTTATGAAGCAGTTTTAATTGCCGGGGTTCGCTCGACAAAAGGGGATAATGATGAAAAAAACAAGACTTGGGATTTTACTTGTAATTTCAATGCTTTTTAGTTTTGCGTGCTGCAGTACTAAAAAAGCTGATGCAAAAAAATCTGATGAAAAAACAGGAAACACAACAGCAGTGTTATCTGACGCTAACAAGACAGAAACCGGTTCTGCAGGCAATGATAATGCGGCTGTAAAAAATACAAATACAGGGGACAATAAAATGGATATTGAAGCTTTGAAAGGAAAAGACGGACTCTTTGCTGTTCTTACAACAGAAAAAGGTCAGATTGTTTTGAACTTGTTTTACAAAGAAACACCAATGACAGTTGCAAACTTTGTTGGTCTGGCAGAAGGAACTCTTGATGCTGCAAATGGAAAACCTTTTTATGACGGTTTGAAGTTCCACCGCGTAATTGCCAACTTTATGATTCAGGGTGGTGACCCACGTGGTAACGGTACAGGCGGTCCTGGTTATAAGTTCCCTGATGAGTTTGTTGATGGATTTATTTTTGACAAGCCTGGTAAGTTAGCAATGGCTAACAGTGGCGCAAATACAAATGGCAGTCAGTTCTTTATCACTCATGTTCCTACAGACTGGCTCAATTACAAGCACACAATTTTTGGTGAAGTTGTTGATGCCGCAAGCCAGAAGGTTGTAGATGCAGTTGCTCAGGGCGACACCATTCAGTCTATAAAAATTATCCGCCAGGGTAGTGATGCTGAAAAGTTTACTGTTACTCAGAAGAGCTTTGACAAATTGAAAAATGAAGCAGCAGAAAAAGCCGCTAAGTTCCGTGAAGAAAAAAAGCAGAACGCTATAAAGGAAGTTATCAAAGGCTGTAAGAAAGATTCAAACGGTATTTACTACGAGATTCTTGAGCAGGGGACTGGTGCTGCATGTGGAAAGGGAAAACACGTAACAGTTGAGTACAAGGGCTATCTTACATCTGGTCAGATTTTTGATGCTTCACAGGGCTTCCATCCACAGGGACACGAACCACTTGATTTTGATACAAATGGCGGACAGATGATTCCTGGCTTTGATTTGATGGTTCAGGAAATGAAGCTTAATGAAACCCGCAAGATGGTTATTCCGCCGGAGCTTGCTTATGGTTCACGCGGTATTCCACAGGCTGGAATCGAAGGCGATGCTTATATCTGCTTTGATGTTAAGTTGATAAAGATTGAATAGTAGATTCCCATGTCGAGCATGGGAATGACAGAATGAAGCGGTGGTTACACTTTTTGGTGGCCACCGCTTTTTTTATGTCTGTCGGATTGCATGTCATTGTCGGACTTGATCCGACAATCTCTATCGTGTAGAAATTATCGGAGAAACATCAAAGAGGCTCTTTGTTGCTTCATAAATCTTTCTGGCAATATGAGGATTATTCATTGTGTAAAGGTGAATGCCCTGAACGCCGTGAGTTACTAAATCTACAATCTGATCAATGGCATAAGCTATTCCTGCATCGCGGATTGCTTCAGGGAAATCTTCGTAACGGGCCATCATATCTGTAAACTTTTTCGGCAGCTTTGCGTTAGTCAGGCTTACCATTCTTTCAATAGATTTCTTGTTTGTGACAGGCATGATTCCCGCTTCAATCGGAACGTTTATTCCTTTTATTTTGCAGCGTTCAAGGAAACGGTAAAACTGGTCGTTATCAAAAAAGAGCTGACTCAAAAGATGAGTTGCTCCTGCATCAACCTTTTTCTTCAAAAAATCAATATCATCATAAACCGAAGTTGATTCCGGATGAAGTTCCGGGTAACAGGCACCCAGGATGTTGAAGTGAGACTTGGAGCTTGAATAAGCATTTGAATCTATAGGGTTTTGATTTGTAGTTTGAGTGTTACGAGCAGCTTGTTCATCATCAAAATCCTTAATAAAGCGAATTAATTCATCAGCATGTTTAAAATCACCGCACGGAACTTTTCCTTCAACTTTATCACCGCGAAGAGCAAGAATGTTTTCAATGCCCGCCTGTCTGAACTGTTCAAGAACAAACTTTGCATCAGCCCGAGTCATATTCAAACACGGCATGTGAATAACCGGTTCAACATGGCAAACATCTTTAATGCGCTTTGCAATTGCAATTGAGTTATCACAGTTCTCGCTGCCACCTGCACCAAAGGTTACGGAGATAAAATCCGGATGCAAATCCTTAAGCTCGTCGAGGGTAGAAAAAACGGAATCAATTGGCATAGTCTTTTTTGGCGGGAAGACTTCGAAAGAAAAAATTGTTTTTTTGGAAAGTTCGGCTTCGTTAATCATTTTTTTATTTTAGCGGATTTTGTGGGAGAGTGCAAATTGTATTTTTTGTTTGGATTTTTTAATTTATATTTTTTGATTCCTATACTTTTTTATGGTATACTTCTTTTATGCCACGAAACACAGGACACGCAGATCTTCCTCTTCACACCGGTACAGTACCGCGTTGGCTTGCTGACCGAATGATGGTGTTGGGCACGCTTATTACGGAATCGCTGGTAGAAAACTTTGGGCCGGATGAAGTGCTTGTTCGGCTCAGTGATCCGCTTTGGTTTCAGAGCTTTGGTGCAGTAATGGGAATGGACTGGCATAGCAGCGGAATTACAACAAGTGTTCTGTATGCTTTGAAGCGGGGGCTTAATCCACGGGCAAAAGAGCTTGGCATTTATGTTTGCGGAGGCCGTGGAAAATATTCGCGCATGACTCCCGATGAACTTTTAGAAATTGCCAGTCGTGAAGGGCTCAATGGTGATGAGTTTGTTAGGAATAGCAAACTTGTTGCAAAGGTAGATAACAATGCAGTGCAGGATGGTTTCCAGCTTTACCAGCATAACTTCATTCTTACCCGCAACGGAAACTGGACTGTCGTACAGCAGGGTATGAATCCTGCGCAGAAAAAAGCGCGTCGTTATCACTGGTGTTCAACTAACATTCGTTCGTTTGTGGATGAGCCGCACACCGGAGTTGTTGGCGAAAATCGTGGTCCAATTTTAAATCTCACCGACACTAAGGCCGCTCCTGCCCGCAACAGCATTCTTGAAATGTCCCACGAAAATCCCGACCGTATGATTCAGGAAATCGCTCAAATTGGAAAACCCGCCAGCGAAATAATTTTACTGCAAGACGGGAAAGTAGGAGGGGAAAGCCTTCCCCTCGGCTGCACTTCGTCGCAGCCTACCCCTTCCAGCGGGGGTAACCAGAAATCAGTTAGCAACCCCCGCAACGCCCCCGAATTAAAATCTGAGCAAGGTCTGTTATTTCCCGAACTTGAACAAACGATACAATCAATTTCAAATGCTACCAGTGACAGCAGTTTCGCCCTCGAAACTGCAAAAGGAGCCAGAACAGGTTCAACGCTGAGGAGAGATTATCAGGCACCATTCCATCATGAAGTCCTCGAACAAGACGTCGACCTCAAACGACTGGGTGGTGTGTTAGCCACGGCTTACGAAAGTCAGCCCCAGGATTTTGAATCTCTCCTGCTCACACCAGGACTAGGTCCACGCACCCTACAATCACTTGCACTTGTCAGCGAAGTAATCTATGGAACACCATCACGCTTCACAGATCCAGCACGCTTTAGTTTTGCACACGGTGGTAAAGACGGTCACCCTTTTCCAGTCCCGCTAAAAATCTATGATGAATCTATACGCATCCTTCGCGAAAGTATAGAAAAATCAAAGCTCGGCTACAACGATAAATCAGATTGTATTCGCCGTCTTCACAATACAGCTCTTGCCATCGAACAAAACTGCGTACCCCAAGCCGACTTTGATGCCGCAATTAGCTACGAGTGGGAACACTCAAAGGAGTTCGGAGGTAAAACTGTTAGCAAAATCGAAGGCTAAAAGTTCAGGGATAAAATAATTGTCGAAGGTTAAAAGTTCAGTGGGAAACAATTTGTTAAGGTTAAAAAAGTTCATAGGTAAAACAGTTAGCAAAGGCTAACGCTACAGAAATGTCATTGTCGTGCTTGACACGACAATCTTAAAATAAATAACATTAAAAACTGAGGTGACTTATGAAACGACTAATCGTAAAAGCAGCAATTTCAATTCTGGTGGCACTTTTTGTTTCTCCACTTTTTGCACAGTTTTCCACCCTTGATAATTACGTAACGCGAACCTGGACCAGTCTGGACGGACTTCCCGGCAATTCAGTTTCGGATGTTCTGCAATCAGATGATGGCTTTATGTATTTTGGAAGCTACGAAGCTCTTGTACGATTTGACGGCTACGAGTTTGAAAGCATAAATAAATATACAAACAAAAAATATTCCTTCATTTCTGCGCGCTCAATTTTCCAGGATTCGCAGGGAAACATCTGGGTTGGCTCCAACGATGAAGGTGTTCAAAAAATCGGTAAGAACTCCACACAGGCTTATTCAATAGCAAACGGACTTCCTAACAATTCAATCCGTGCTTTTGCAGAAGATAAAGCTCACAATATCTGGATTGGAACAGCGAGCGGAATTATTTATCTTACGCCGGATGACAAAATCATAACTCCAAAAATCAAAGACACACTGGATTCAGACTTTGTTCTTGTATCCCAGCTTTACAAAGATACTGCAGATAAAATCTGGATGTTAACTTCGGCTAACAAAGGACTTTATTATTTTTCGGATGGAGCCTTTCAGCGTTTTACCCAACTCGATGATTTTGGAGATTTTACTGTTTCCTGCATTTCACAGGATCCTAACGGCGACTTCTGGATTGGCCTTAGCGAAAAAGGAATCATAAAGTTTTCAAACGGAAAAATCACACGCATAGAATCAGGAACCTTCCTTGACAATACACCAACCTACGATATTTATTTTGATAAATACGGCACAATCTGGTTTGGTACACAAAAAGGAATTGTAATCTGCAGCAACGGTACCTACACAACTTATGGCGGTTCAAAATCAATTATGAACAGTACAATCAATAAACTGTTCGAAGACCGCGAAGGTAATGTATGGGTAACAACAGACTCAGAAGGTGTTGGAAAAATCAGTCCCGGTAAGTTCCGAATGACTCTTTTAAACACCGGTGTTAATGCAATCTGCGAAGACAAGCAGGGTAATGTCTGGGTTGGTACTGATGAAGGTTTACAGTGCTATAAGGATGGAGAAACTCTTGTAGAAAACGAAGCAACTCAATTTTGTTCCAACACACGAATCCGTCATATTGCACTCGCTCAAAATGGCGACCTTCTTGTAAACTGCTATACCGCTCCTGCACAGGTTAGAGTGACATCCGATGGCATTATAAACTGGACAACCGATGAAGGACTTGCCGGAAACAAAACCCGAGTTTCTTTGGAATCTAAAACTGGCGATCTTTATGTTGGAACTACAACAGGACTTTCTGTAATTTCAAAAGACGGTTCAATCAAGAACTTTACTTCTGCCGATGGATTTGTAAATGAATACATAATGTGTCTTTACGAAGATTCTGCCGGTAACATCTGGGTGGGAACAGACGGCGATGGAGTTTACATCTTAAAAAATAAAAAGCTTGTTCAAAAATATTCTGGTTCTTCAGGCCTTGCCGGAAACGTTATTTTCAAAATCTCAAAAGACAAGGATGGTGCCTTCTGGATTTGTACAGGAACTGGAATAAGTCTTTTGCGCACAAACATAAACAATAATTTCAGTGACACAAAGATTTTCAATTTTACTTCCGAAAACGGTCTTCAGTCCGATTCAATTTTCCAGATGATTCCAGACATCAGCGGTACAGTGTGGATGGTAAGCAACAGAGGAATTACATCGGTTCCTTATGAAAACTTTTACGAAATAGAAAACGGCACACGCGAAAAATTAAACATAAAGTTTTATTCTCAGAATGATGGTCTTAAATCAAGCGGCGCAAATTCAACAGCTCTGAGCATGATGGATTCTCATGGTCGCATCTGGTTCACAATGACAGATGGTTTTGCACTTTATGATCCTCTTAAGATTCATAATAAAAATGTTCTTCCGCTTGTCCAGATTACAAGTGTAAAAGTTGATGATAAAGAATACACTGATTTCACAGATGCAATAATTGTTCCTGCAGGAACAAAACACATAGATATCAGATATACTGGACTTAGTTTTATTGCAAGTGAGCAAAACCGCTTCAGTCACATGATGCAGGGCTTTGACACAAAGTTTTCTGAGTATACAACAAATCGTAGTGTTTCATACACAAACTTAAAGCCAGGCAATTACACCTTCTTTGTAAATATCATCAATGCAGATGAGTTTACCTGCCAGGAACCGGCTGTTGTCAATTTTGTTCAAAAGCCTTTTATTTATCAGCGCTACAGTTTTTGGATAGGAGTGATTTCCTTATTTCTTGGAATTGTTGTGATTATATTTTTTATTGTAATCCGCACAAACAAAAAACGTCAGCTTATGCTCGAAACAAAAATCCAGATGGCAACCGTAGAACTCGAAATGGCTAAGGATGATTCCGACCGGCTTTTGCGAAGCATCCTTCCGGCTTCTATTGCAGAGCGAATGAAGGGCCTTGCCGGTGAACGCACAATTGCCGACAGCTTTGAAAATGTAACAGTTCTTTTTTCTGATATTGTTGGCTTTACAAAAACTACAAGTAATCAGTCAGCTGAAAATATTGTCAGCTCTCTCAATGCACTTACTTCCCGTTTTGATAAACGTGCTGCCCGCATGGGTGTAGAAAAAATTAAAACAATTGGTGATGCTTATATGGCAGCCTGCGGTGTTCCAACTCCAAACAAAAATCACGCAGAAATTATGCTCAGGTTTGCAGTAGGCATGTACAAGGATTTAGCCGAGTATAACAAAACCGCAAAAATCAAGTTTAATATAAGAATTGGTTTAAACAGTGGTCCTGTAATTGCCGGCGTTATCGGTGAAAACAAGTTTATCTACGATATCTGGGGTGACACGGTAAACGTTGCCAGCCGAATGGAAAGCGCCTGTTCTCCGGGTCACATCCGGATTACTCAGAGCGTTAAAGACCTTGTAGAAACTCCAACTCGCCACCTAAAATGCCGCATGGAAGAATGCGACATTAAAGGCAAAGGACTTATGAAAACTTATGAGCTGTAAAAAGAAGTGAGATAAAAAATGCGCGACGACACAAAACGAGTTTTATTCATATTTATTTTTCTTTATACAATCTGTCTGGTTCTTGCTTTGAAGATAAAAGATGTAGAAGCGATTGGTCCCAGAAATACAGAAGTTGGACTTGCTTTTTTGAATGAGTGGTTCAGGAATCTTTTTCATTATGGCGAAGAAGGGTACTTTAAGTTCTGGTATGTTTTTACGCAGATTTTAGGTTATGTGTCTTATGCGGTTTGTGCTTTCTGGTCTGTTCTTTACTGGCGCGAAGTTATAAAAACAAAAGGATGGAATGGAGTAGGGGTAGATAAAAATCTGATGGCAACCTGGTGGCTGTATTTACTGACAATGATTATTTGTCTGGTATTCAGCAGGGTTGCAATAAACTACCGACCGTTAGTTATGCCCGGCAAAACAAAATTAGCAGTTTCATTTCCATCCATTCACGTAATACTTTTTATAATTGCCTGGGGAAGTACAATTTTTCATGTAGCGGATATTTTCAGTGAAAGAAAAAAGCTTGTAATTGTATTACATAGTATATGCACTTTTTTTATGGTGTCTGGAATTATTGGAAGAATGATTAGCGGCGTCAGCTGGTTCACCGATATTCTTGGCGGAATAGGCTTTGGGCTGACGCTGCTATTAATTTATTCGTTTTTCTTTGATATATAACTTTTTGATTAGACCAGTCTAATTTCTAATCCAGTTATACTTCACAGTCATATAAAACTTTGAAGCATCCTGGAAGAGGAAGTTTTTGTTTTCGTCAAAAACATCAAGGTCAAAATGGTATCCCATTGCAAACTTTGTTCTTCCTGTATTTATGGCAAGTTCTACTCCGGCAATCAAAAGTTTGTCAAATCCATTTTGATCCTTTTTTCCAAAGAACATTGGAAGTTCTGCATAAGCTTCCAAATCAAAACCAATGCCCCAAAGGTTTGGAATAAGATAACCAGCGTGTGGAACAAGCTTAAAAGGATAAGAAGGATCATCAAGTCCAGAGGTTGCAGAACCAAACAGATTGAGGAAGGAATCAGAAGTCATTATCTGTGGAGAATATCTTCCGGTAAGAGCAAGATTGTAAGCAAAGCTGGATAAAT
>JAEETM010000007.1 GCA_016290335.1 Treponema sp.
TGACAATGCTTGCATCAATATCGCCGCTGAGCTTTCCATCGTACGGCCGCTTCCAGCATTCGTCCTTGTTATAGCTGATGATAAAAACAAGCGGTGCATCAAAATGGCACTTTGTACATTCCCTGATTTTCGCCAGCCCTTCTTCACTTTCCACAACAATAATTCTCTGCGGCTGATTGTTGCACCCCGTCGGCGCCACCATCCCCGCATGAATGATTTTTTCAATTTCTTCTTTAGGCACTTTCTTATTAGAGAAGCTTCTGACTGAGTAGCGGGCTTCGGCTAGTTCGGTAAAGGTGGTGAATGACATAGGGACCTCCGTGTATGGTGGGATTAGTTAGTTTAACATAGCATTATTATCAAGTTCTTACAATGTATTAAACTTCATCATATAATTTTTGTCTAAACATTTCTTTTCTTTATGTGCTTGTAAATAAGCCGGGGAAAAGTTATTAATTATTCCATAGCAAATGCCACAAACAAACTTTGAAGATTGAAATCTAATGTATTTTCCAAAGCATTCTTTTTCTTCATAACGGATATGATCATTAATCCTATGAATATCAAATACTTTTTGGCAAATAGGACAAATAACGGGTTTTATTTTTGGAGAAGAACTATTAGTAATAATAGGATTTCTATTAGTGTTTGTATTGGAAAATATAACTGTATCATTAACAACTGTAGAAACTAAAAAGCCAGCATTGTACCATGCATTTGCCTGAGAATGATAACTATCATTCGCCCACCATTCCCTATAAATATATGCAGAGAAAGGTATAGTCTGTGGATAAATGATTGATGCTATAAAATCAAAACTTAACTTCACAGTTTTTTCATTACAATGTGCAAGCAAATAATCTGTTAATGGTTGATACTTACTCATAAATCAGCTCCTTATTATAATATCCCTTCCCAAGGATTCCTGAAAACATTTGTCAATCTTGTATCAACTTTGTCTGCAAGTGAACCTTCGCTTTCATGAACCAGCCTGCTCAATTCTTCACTTGCTCTACGGCTTTCATTTTCCAACATCTTTTGTTCCATTCTCGTATTATGCGCCCGCATTTCTGATTCGAGATTTGATGGACCAGAGGAATAAGAAGAACCATAATTTGAACTTCCACCGTTACGACTTGCTGAAACAATTGCACCAATTACAGCACCAATTATTAAACCGATTGCCGGACCAAAAACAAAAAAATAGAATAATTCCATTATTGAACTCCTTTTATAAGATTTTTTTACTCTCTTTCCTTAATACCTTAAGTTCTTTTTTGATTGGTTTAGAAAGAGGATGATGATTATCCTTGATATTTAAGATTCGCAGATATTCTGACATTAACTTCAATTCAATTTTGTGAAGCTCGGTTTTAGCAGTTTCTGATTTTATGGGTGCATCAATATAAAACCATTCAACAAACATTGAATCTATGAACGAATCTGTAGCTGCTTTATCATACTGATTATGAACAACAATACTTGAAATTGTTTGTCGCAGGGTAGATAACGTTCCTTTTTTTACACGTGATGAAGTATGAGGATCATTTATATGCCAGTTTAAACGTGCGCGTACAGATTCTTTAGCAGCTATTCCAACGTATACACAAAACAAATCTTCTTTTGTTTCTAAAGAATTTTCAATTTCTGAAAAAGAAACATCCAAAGCTTTTAGAATTAAATCAAGTTCCGTTTTAGGAACCCACCATTTGTAATAACCAGGTTTGGAAGAAATCTTTTTTAGTTCTTCCGGATTGCGTAAAGTAGATGCATTAATCATTTTCAGTTCCTCCTTGAACTTTTGTTCCAAAGACATATTCAATCATATTATCAAGATCAATAGTATTACAGTTTTTATAACCGAATACAAAACAATGCAGATATGGTAATAAACCTCTGTAATAATCGCTGCCACCAAAGATGTAGAAAACATCGTTCTCTAAATCATATTCCTGTTTGAGTTTTGAAATAACAGACTGAGTCCAAGCTTTTTTATATGCTGATGATTGTCTTGCAAGATAAACATCGTAATAAGATATTTCATCATCTTTATCCAGCAAATCATATTTTGCAGATAAGATATACCAGTCATCGCAATTAAACCTTTTTAATCCGATGTTCTTTGAAATACAAAATGTATTTCCTTTGTAAATATCTTTTGCCTTGAATTTCTTTTCTGGCTCAGATTTTCCGAGTTTGTGACAACTGCACGCAATAAGACCTATTCTTTTCATCTTTTTTTACCTCCAAAATGAAATAGACATGACAAAACAGGACAATTGAGAAATTGCCTTATTTTGAGAATGAGAAAATTGAATTGTGTTGTGAGAGATAAAGAAGTTTTTCAACAACAGAAGAATCTGTTAAATGAAAAAAGTTTGCTTTATCATTACAGTTCCAATTTGAAACTGCACAAGGAAAAAAACTGTATTTCAAAAGAAATACAATAAACACCCAAAATAATGATTCAAGAATCATTAAGATACGGAAAATAAAAAGCATTTTTTGCCCCCTAAAAAAACATTCCGTGGGGTATTTATTTTTTCCTTATAAGCAAACTCCTAAAAAGTATGATATAATAATCTAAAACACATCTTGTGTTCATTTATGAAATTAAAACCAAAATCTTTTTTTGTCAAGAAAAAAGATTAATAATTCTGAAAAAAAATTGTTTGTGGAGGTTGAAGTGGCTGTTTGGCGTAAAATTTGGCAAGATTCTATAAAAGTTGGAAAAGAAACATTATTGAAAAATGACCAAAAAGGAAAACTTTTTGATAAACTAAAACAAACATATCCAGATGATGCTATGGTGATCTTTGAAGAAGCTATAGCTTTTGATTGCATGAAGATTTATCCAAAAGCAATTCAATTATATCAAGATGCTTGTGATAATCTTCCTGTTGAACACTGGAAGAATAATGCAAAATTCTTACTCAAAAGAGCTGAAATTAAGAATACAAAGCAGATTATACCAAAAGCAACTCTTGAAGAAATTCATAATATCTCAGAAGAAGAAATAATTAATTATAAACTACCTGCTTACTTTTATCTTCATAGTTACTATCATTTACCACATAATATTAGATATTTAGCTATTTCATCGATGTCAAGAATTGATACAGAATCAGCAATGGCAATAGCAATTTTCAGAACATGTTTAGAAGTTTCGCTAAAAATGATTTTTGAAGATGAATATCATTTCGATAGAGAAGATAAGCTTTCTTATATAATAAAAAGATTATCAGATGATAATAAAATTGATGACATGAAAAAACTCTTTCTTAAAATAAACGATAAGGGAAATGATGCCATTCATGATGCAAGAGAATTTACAACAGATGAAATAGCAAAAGTTATTATCAGATTTGATTTAGCCATGGAATACCTGGATAAGAAATTCAAAGAAAGTAAAAAAGCTGAATAGGAAATATTTTTTTTATTGGAATAGAAATATAACTGAAATTAAAATTGTAATATAGTTTCTCTTAAGGAATTAGAAGGTAGACATTTTCTTAATATAAAAAGAGTAAAAAGTGCTTTTGGAATTTTTTTAAAGTTTATCTGAATCCAATACTAAATTTCATTTTTTTAGGGCAAAAAGATTTATCAGGTCATTTAAAGGGGCATTTATTGTGCTTCTTATTGTGTCATGTAACACATTATCAGACGCAAATAGCTCCTTGTTTATCACAAAAGCAAGTGACAAGCAAGTTAAATTATGACCATGAAGGAATATATTTCATATAACGCTGATGTTTATATACATATTTATTAATCAGGGTTTCGAGAGCATCACTAGCTAGATGTACGCCTGCTACTGAAAGTTTTAATCCGGTAATTGTGATTACCAAATTTTGACAATCCTTTAATTCGTCAGTTATAACTGACGAATTTGTTTTTCTGGTAATCCGACCGTCGAAACGGACGAACTTGAATCTTCTAGAAAACTCCAGCTTTTATAAAAAAGTCTATCTTTTTTTAGACTCGTTCCATCTCATCATACTTTGCCTATAATTTCCCAGTGCCCGGATTTATCTGAACCAACACGTTTAATCAATTTTTCTTCTACTAGTTTGGCAAAAGCCCTTGTGACAGTTGCCCGTGACATTCCGATTCTTTCAGCAATCTTTTCTTTTGATAAATCAGGATTATCAGCAAGTATTGCAAGAACCATTTTTTACAGGCTCATCAACCTTAAACATCATTATAATATCATTAGGATGGACTGTTTATTCTGGCTCAGGAATTCCATATTCCTTACAAAGATTACAAATCTTTACATTTATAGTTTAGCGTAACCTGTTTTCTTAACAAAACTCATCCCCAAACTCATCGCAAATATCATCATCATCTGTGAGGTATAAAGTACTGTCGCCCATTGGGATGCCACCATAGAACATTTCATTGTCTGGGCTGCTTTGTGATTCCAGTTCGTCAGGGTAATTGTTGAAAGAATCAAACTCATCATCTTCGTCGTCATCATAATAGTAATGTGTGTGATGAGACGGCTTTCCCTGATTGAACCATTCATCGCCTTTTATGCCAAAAATAAACATGAGGATAATTATCAGTGATATAACTAAAACTACTAAACCCATACAGACTCCTGTGCTTAAAGAAATGCGAGCGCTTCAATTCTTTCTTTTGAGTGTATTATAACAGTTTAGAGTGCCAAAAAACGTCACTGTAGAAAAACTATTTCTTATCAAAACATTTTCTCTATCACAAAATTCCATACATTTCTGAGTCAAAAATCACATTTTTCCAACTATTTTCTGCTGTTTTATCACATTTTTCCAACAAACCTCTGGAACGCAATCCTCTCCGTCCCATCCTCTATTGTAATAATCCCACACTGCACAAACTCGAGCTTCTCCAAAAGCTTCTGCATCGGCACGTTATCCTTGTGCGTATCAATTTTAATATTATCAATTTTTCCCATTGCCCATTTCAAACAGAACGTCCCCGCCCCTTTTGTAACGCCGTCGGAAGCGATTCTGTGAACTACGCCGTAAGGAAAATCATTCAACCAGGAGCCTTTTATTTTTGCATAAGTTGGGTCGGCTTCTATTGCAAAATAAAATGTTGCAACGATTCTTCCACCATCGAGGCAGACATAACTTTTGCCGGCGGCTATATCATTTTCAATCAACTCGGCTGGCGGAAACGTTTTGCCCCACTGACTTGCGTTGCCATGCTGAGCCATAAAAGTGCGGGCATTTTCGTAAAGCTCTAATATGCGCGGCAGGTCTTCTCGGGTGGATTTTCGGATTTCCATCATTTTTTTCACTCCTTCATTGTTACAATCCAGTTTATATCAGTTTATATATAGAAGAAATAAATAACAACAGGTGTGCCACAAACCGCTTGACCCATCTGTCGTTTTTGAAATAAACTCTATTTTTGGCAGCACTTTTTTGGGTTTGCCTTACAGCTAAAAAACCAGGGGAGATTAAATGAAAAAGTCATTTTCTAAATCTTTTGCCGCAATAATTATTTCTGCAGTAATTTTTCAGATGCCGGTACTGGCGCAGGTAAAAACTAATTTTACGCCAGAGGTAAGGGCTTCGGATGTTAAGCCTACAGGTATTGTTTCTGGAGAACATATTGAGGAACGCAATAAGGTTGATGTTAAGGTACCAAAAAAAACTCGTGGTGTTGAACGTTATAACAAATTAAATATCTGGGGAAACGTAATTCCAGATTCTTTTCTTTTTTACAGAAACGTGCTGAATCAGAAGCAGCAGGCTGTTTACGATGCTGCCTATAAAGCCTTAATGAAAAATGAAGAAGATGTTACTTTGCCGGTTGGTCTTACTGTAAAAGAATTTTATGACACTATGCATGCCTTAGATTATGATAATCCAGAGGCCTTCTGGTGGGATGACGATTACAGCTATTGGACAAATTCCGATGATACTGTAACAAGATTTGTGTTTAAGTACTGGCTGGACAGTTCTGAGCTTGAACAAAAATATGAAAAATTCTGGAATGCAACTGCTCCAATTCTTTTTTATGCATCAACGCTGCCGGATGAAATGAGCAAAATCAAATACATTCATGATTATATCTGCCTGTCTACCGAATATGCAAATGATATTGCCGGTACCAATAATAACGGCGGAAAATATCAGACAGCTTACAGTGGTGCAGTTGAATATAGAACCATTTGTGGCGGTTATGCTGCCCTTTTTCAGTATTATATGCAGCAGCTTGGAATTCCTTGTGCAAAAATCAGGAGTCAGACTCATGCATGGAATTTTTTGCAGGTAAACGGTCAATACTATCAGATGGATGTTACCTGGAATGATACCGAAATAATTCCAAACTATTATAATTTGACACATGAAGAAATGCAGAACATAAAAAGCCATACGCCTTGGGATCTGGAAAAAAAATTTATAGATGCGCATCCAAGCACAGGCAATCAAATGACTTATCTTCAGTATTTTGGAGCTCTTTACGAAGGCAGTCCTTACACCTATCAGGAGCTTAATTATTTTGATTATGAAAAAAGCACCGGTACTCTGCAACCTGTAATGATTTATAAAAATGAGCCGAAAATCCTGAGCATTGTAAAAAATGCTGATGAATTAATAACAGCGATTAATCAGACTTATGGCTCAAATTATGCTGATGGTACAATTTTTACTTTTTTTATTCCAACGGAAGAAGAAAAGGATAGAATCATTGAACGGATTAACAACCAGGAAATGTTACGCTGGCATAGCGGCCGCGCGAATTGGTCTGGAGACAGTATTATTTATAATTTGACGCTTGCTGCTCCAACAAAAAAATCAGAAGACATAATTGTTGATGATACTCCGAAAAATACCGAGTCGAAAACTGCAAAGAAAACTAAAACTGTTGTGCCTCCAAAAATTGGCGATAAAGGTCCTGGTGGCGGAATTGTATTTTATATAGAAGGAAATAAAGCATACGAATGCAGTGAGATTCTGGGTAAAGAAGATTGGGAAACCGCAAAAGATTTGTGTAAGGATTACCGTGGCGGCGGAAAATCAGACTGGTATTTGCCAGATAAAGACCAGCTGAATTATATATATATGAATCTACGAAAAACGGGTATAATAAAAGATCAAAAATGGTACTGGTCATCGTCAACCAGCTATGACATTTACGCATGGTATCAGCAATTTTCTGACGGCAAGCAGGATTACTACTACGAAGATTCTGAAGGCTCTGTCCGCGCTGTCCGTTCTTTTGAATATTAATCCATTTTGAATAATAATCTATTTAGGGGGATAAAATGAAAAAGTCATTTTCTAAATCTTTTTCCGCAATAATTATTTCTACAGTTATTTTTCAGATGCCGGTTCTGGCGCAGGTAAAAACTAATTTTACAAAAGAGGTAAGGCCTTCAGATTTTAATCCTACAGGTCTTGCTTCTACTGAACATACTTCGGAGCGTAACAAAGTTGATGTTAAGGTTCCCAAAAAAACTCGTGGAGTTGAACGTTATAACAAATTAAATATCTGGGGAAATATAATTCCTGATTCTTTTCTTTTTCACAGGGAAACACTAAATAAAAATCAGAAGGCTGTTTACGATGTTGCCTATAAAGCCTTAATGAAAAATGAAGAAGGTGCTACCTTACCTGTTGGAATTCCTGAAGATGAATTTTTGGATGCTATGTATGCCTTAATGTACGATAATCCGGAAGCTTTCTGGTGGGATGGAGGATATAGGTATTGGTACAATGCAGATGGTATTATAACAAATTTTATATTCAAAAACTGGTTAGATAGTTCTGAGCTTGAAAAAAAATATGAAGAATTCTGGAATGCAACTGCTCCAATTCTTTTTTATGCATCAACGCTGCCGGATGAAATGAGCAAAATAAAATACATTCATGATTATATCTGCCTTTCTACAGAATACGATACTGAATCTTATGAAGCAAATAATGTTGGAGGAAAACTTCAGACAGCCTATTCCTGCGCAGTTGAATACAAGACCGTTTGTGCCGGTTATTCTGCTCTTTTCCAATATTATATGCAGAATCTTGGAATTCCTTGTGCATATCTTTCGAGTAATGGTCATGCGTGGAATTTCTTAAAAGTCAACGGTCAATACTATCAGATGGATGTTACCTGGAATGATACTAAACAGATTCCACCCTATTATAATCTGACACATGACGAAATGCAGAAAATAGACAGCCATACGCCTGCAGGCACATCAAAAAGAATTATAGAAACGCATCCAAGCACAGGCAACCAGATGTCTTATCTTGAGTATTATGGAGCTCTTTACGAAGGCAGCCCTTACACCTATCAGGAGCTTAACTATTTTGATTATGAAAAAAACACTGGTACTCTGCAACCTGTAATGATTTATAAAAATGAGCCGGAAGTGCTGAGCATTGTAAAAAATGTTGATGAATTAAAAGCAGCAATTAATCGGACTTATGGCTCAAATTATGCTGATGGTACAGTTTTTCCATTTTATGTTCCAACAAGAGAAGAACTGGATAATCTTTACAATCGCATCCTTGAAAATGATTTCAATGACTGGAAACACATTAATAGTTCTTACCAAGGAAACGGTGGTATTATTAATTTGACTCTTGCTGCTCCGGCAAAAGATGACAGTCAAGCTCAAACTACGAAGGACACTGAAACTGTCGTGCCAAAAACTGATGACACTCAAACACATATAAAGACTAAAACTCTTGTGGCACCAAAAGATGTGGATACTGAATCCGTTGTGACCACAAAAGAAACTGAAACACAAACTACTACAATCACTGAACCCGTCGTAACAACAAAAATTACTGAACCTCAACCGTCCAAGCAAACACAACCCACTAAGAAAACTCTAAAAACCCTGCCTCCAAGAATTGGCGACAAAGGACCTGGCGGCGGAATTGTATTTTATATAGACGGAAACAAAGCATACGAATGCAGCGAACTGTTAGGTGATGCTAACTGGGAGAAAGCAAAAACCTTGTGCACTAATTACCGGGGCGGTGGAAAATCAGACTGGTATTTGCCAACCAAGGAAGAGTTGAATTATATATATCAGAACCTGCAAAAACCGGGAATTATAAACGACGATACCTGGTACTGGTCTTCATCCACCAGCATCTATAATTTCGCGTGGATCCAGAGATCTTACGACGGCTATCAAACCGATGACCACACAGGTACTACACAATCTGTCCGCGCTGTTCGTGCGTTTGAGTATTAGGCTGAATAATTGACAAATCATAATGCATATTTTATCATTATAGGAGCAGAAAAAAGTCGGTCGATGTCCGCCGCCTTTTTTCCGTTATTCCGAAAATCTTCGTAACTTTATATTTTATAAAGATTTACACGATTTTTACTGTTCTGAGGTTGACCGACTTTTTAACGCATTTTTAACACTTTTCCAGTAAAAACTGCATAAAAATGCAAAAAAACCGCCCAAAAACCCCAAAAACTGGCAAAAATGCCTTGTATACCGTACCTATGAGGAATTAAGACTCTCTCTTTTGATTAATAAAAACTTTAATTATTATAACAGTATACCGTACCTATGAGGAATTAAGACAATAAGCCAATGCAACGAATGGGTCTACTGTTTTTATATGTATACCGTACCTATGAGGAATTAAGACAAATATCCATCACTCAGAATAAATCTTGGCGAACGTTCGTATACCGTACCTATGAGGAATTAAGACATTTTTTAAGATCTTTTTTAATTCTGTTGGTTATATTACCTGTATACCGTACCTATGAGGAATTAAGACATGCAAAATTCCGAACCGTTTGTACGAGCCTGTCCTAGTGTACCGTACCTATGAGGAATTAAGACGCAATAGACATTCCTACAAGTTTTGAAAATTCTTCGTGTATACCGTACCTATGAGGAATCCAAACAGAATGGATTGTCGGGTCGAGCCCGACAATGACATTGAGTCCCGGCAATGACATTACGCCATGTGTACCATACTTGGGTATAACTTATGGAAGAGTTTATAAAAAAACTTTTGGTGGTAAAATAACCTGGGGTTTTGAATAATGGAATCTTTCTTCTACAACTCCACCCTATTCACCCTCTCTCTTCTTTCCACCCAATCCTCAACCAGTTCCTTCGGTCCAAGAGGGATTGCTTCATCAGCCCATTGCCAGGTCCAGCGGCGGATTGAATAGAGTTGGTTGCTGCGGAAGCTGAGAATGATTCCATCACCATCGGGGCCGGGGGTCTTTTTGTCGGGGACAATTGTTTGGTTTTCACCCCACAGGCGGCTTTTGGCATAGCGGGCAGCGTAGCCGTGAAGATGGATTTTGAAATCCAGATAAAAATCATGACACATGCAGCCAAAAGAGCCCAGCGTCATTTTGCGGAAATCGTAATCCTTTGGAAGGATGAAAACTTCTTTTGTGAGAGCAATATTTTTCATCTCTTCAAGGGAGTAACGGCGGCAGCCTTTTTTTACAACGTCAAATGCGTGTAAGTTCCAGTTACCGTTATCGTAAATCAGCTGCCATGGTTGCACGCGGCGTTTCGAAGGCTTTTTGTCTGTAAGGGACTGGTAATCAAATGTTATAACCAGATTCTTTTGTAAGGCCTGATCAATAAGACGCCACGTTTCTGCCGGAATCTCTTTGTTTGGAGCACCAACAAAAATGATTCTGTCATTTTCCGTTTTCTTTTTTATCCTGATATTTTCAATTGCTAAATCATGATTTTCAATCGAAAGAGATTCAAAAACTTCCTGCGCTTCTTTATAAAGCGGATTGCCTTTTACCATATCCATTAATGTTTTTATCAGCTTAGCTGCATTTGCGGCATTTTCATCTGTATAAAAGCGCGGAAGCCGATATTGAGGATCTGTATAAAAATATCCGCTTGATTCAAAATCTGTATCGATCGGGGCACCATACTTTTCCTGCAGTTCTTCTATATCACGGAAAAAAGAAGTACGGCTTGTTTTTATATCATACTTTTCACTCATCTCTGCAATTATCTGATTCCATTTGAGTTTTCGTCCGGATGCAATAATTTCATCAATTGCCTGATACCGCTTTGCTTTTTCGGTAAAATCTACAGCCATATACAAATCCTTAAAAATATTATTTCATTTTCATTCCCGTGTATTGGGAATATCCTTGTTGTATATTCTATATCATAAGCCAATATAGTCAAGTTTTAATTTCTGTTAGTTTGGAGTAACAAAATGAAAGTTGATTTGAGTATTTCTGAGGATGGATTTTTCCTTGATGGAGACAGATTAAATCTTCTTGAATGGAACTTTGACGAAATCAGATTTAAACACAATATCTTTATTGTTGATTCTGAAATAAATCCCGATTCCAATTGCTGCATCTGCTATAAATACAAATATAAAGAAATGGCCTTTCTTGGAGAAATATATGTGTGGTTTACTCCGGATGCCAGTCCTCTGTCAGAAAATGATTATAAGTGGTTAGAAGAATATTACAACGAGTTCGACTCATCCTTTATGCGAAGACACAATCGCTGGAAGCTTTGTGGAAATATTGATTCAGGCATTTTGAATAAAGTTAGTCCAGACAAACCTTTTATTGTTCCCACAGGATTTGAACATACAGATTATACATGCGTTCTTCATCATGACAAAAAGCTTGGATTAAACTGCTTTCATCTGAAAATTAATCCAGTCTATGAAAAGGGTTACAAGGAAACAACAGAAAATAAAATGCGGACAGAACTGTATCATGCTATAATCGCAAACGATATAAATAAGGTTCAGAAATTAATACAAAATGGAGTTGATATAAAATATATTGAACGCTGGCAGAGAAAAACTTTTTTAGATGTTGCCATTGCAAATAACAGTCCGGACATTTGCGAGCTTCTGATTCAGAACGGACTGGATGTAAATTATATAAATGGATATGGTCCAAAATATTCTTCAATCTTTCTTGCTGCAGATGCAGGTGCTTTAGATGCCGGAAAAGTTCTATTATCTCATGGAGCAAACTACAATCTTTTTGAATTGATTGATTACGGGCCGGACTGTTTTTATCATCTTGATTTTTTGTTAAAGTGCGGAGCAAATCCTGACAGGGGAATAAAGGACGGAATCTTTTCACCATTAATGTGGGCTATCCGCTGTGACAATAATCCGGCTGCGCAAACATTAATTAAATATGGGGCTGATGTTAATGTAGTGGGAAAACATCACTGCACGGCTCTTCTTGTTGCAGTTGTGAGAAATAATAAAGAGATGGCAGGCCTTCTTCTTGAGCATGGTGCAAATGTTAATTCTAAAATTGATGGAAAAACAAATCTGGAAGTTGCACTTTCTTTGAAAAATCCCGACAAAGAAATGATTCATCTCCTGAGCTTATGCGGTGGAAAAATCAGTTTAAAACTTAATACTTTAGTTTACTGCCATAAGAGCAATAGTCTGTTTTTTCTCAAAAAATTATTAATTCCTGTAATTTTTTCTGAAGATATACAATTTATTTTTTTGCTCCTGCAAATGGTAAAGTGATTATAGCAGCACTTCCTGTTTTGTGATATACGGTTAAAACTTCTGTAAAAATCTTGTTGCCAATCCCCTTCCCGCTAGATATAATACATTGTTATTAAAAAATCTTAAGGAGTCTTTTTATGAAAAAACTCTATAAATCTATTCTGGCATCTTTTGTTTTAGGGGTGCTTTGTTTTTCTGAGCTGGCTGCGGAAAGTATTCCAAAGCTGGGTTCATCCGGCAAGCTTGAAGGTACAATCGCTGTTGTTACCATGTTCCTTGATGACACCCGCTCTTCCTGGAACTTTAACAAAAAGAAAGATGTTGAAATGTATGACTATGTTTACTACGACATGCAGGTTGCCTGTGACTGGATTACAAAGTCGTGCAAGGATTATGGCAGAAAAGTTAATTTTATCTGGGACTGGGATAAACATCCGGAGCTTTGCTTCAGTGGTGAAAAAATCTATATAAACGCAACTAACGAAAATGAGGATATTCATTCCGAGGTTCAGTATCTTATCCGAAATTACATCGACAGCGAAAAGATTAAAAAGTCGCTCGGCGCAAACGGCATTATTTACGTTGCCTGCTTTAACACCTCTGCCCGCAACAGCGTAACAAGTATGACAGATGCCTGGTCTAGAGAGTATCCGATTAACGAAGAAATCTGCTATATGTTTATGCGCTGCGATAAGGATGTTGAAGTTCCTGCCATGTTTGCTCACGAAATGCTTCATACCTTTGGTGCGCCTGATTTGTATACACCCGGCATGTTCGGCATTACACAGGAGTTTGTTAATTATATTGAATCTTCCAAGAGCAACGATATTATGGGCTTCCGCACAGGTTTAATCCCGAATACAGATACTCTTGATTATGATAATGTGCCTAATGTTTTGGGTGAGCTTACAGCTTATTATATAGGACTAACAAACAGCAGCAAGACCGTGCAAAAGTGGGGATTCAAACCAAGCGATTACGCAACAAAATAATTTCTACTCTCACGGTTTGATAGACCTCGTATGTTATCTTAATAATATGAACAATAAATTAGATTATATTGCAATTGATTTTGAAACCGCAAACCAGTACAAGAACAGTGCCTGCTCGGTTGGACTTGTGCGCTTTATTGACGGCCAGGAAGCTGATTCCTGCTATTCGCTTATTCATCCTGCCAAGATGTACTTTATTCCTGAATGGACAGAGCAGATTCATCACATCTCTTACAACGACGTTCGCAACAAACCGTATTTCCCCGAAATCTGGAATACCATGGTAATGCCTTTTATAAATAAAACACCCGGTATTCCGTTAGTCGCACATAACGGCAATATGTTTGATATGCCGGTGATTAAAAGCTGCTGTGAATATTTTGGAATGCCCCTCCCCGACTTTGAATATTTTGATTCCCTCATAGTTGCCCGCCGAACCTGGCCCGAAATGAAAACTCACCAACTCACAGTCCTTGGCAAACATTTTGGAATTGAATACCTCGCCCACGATGCCCTTGAAGATTCCCGAACCTGCGGACAACTGATTAAAATTGCAGCCGATAAATGGGGCGTTAATTCTGTTGAGGATTTACTTAAGGCGTGCAGAACTCTCTCTCACAAAATGATAGACTTATAAAAATATCATGCTATAATAGTAGTATGAGTAGAAAACTAAGTGACGAAGAAAAACGCCAGAACTTACTGGTCCGCGAAGAAAGACAACGTGAAAAAAGCGAAAGAGCAGAAAAAGAGCTCGATAACCGCTGTTATGATATTTTGCGAATCCTCAGGGATGCTGATGAGAACTCCCCGGTAAAGTACAACTCAAAATATTTCGCAAAACTTTTTAAGGTCTCTGAGCCAACCATTTTCCGCCTCATCGAAAAAATGAGGAAACAGAATCTGCTTAAACAAAAACTGGTTAATGGAAATTACGCTATCGATCCGGATCATGAAGACCATATTTATTCCACAAAAACAAAAGAAAACATTGCACTTGTTGCAAGTCTGCGCGGGCTTTTGCAGCAATACAAAGGCACTCCACTTTTTGAAAGTGTGACAAAGCTCATCTATTTTCTTCAGCCCGAAGTTGCAAAAAATGATTCAGTGCTTTCTTCCGGACGCGTTATTGTTTCTCCGCAGATGGAGTTTGATATTAACATCCACAACTGGGATAAGGTTTACACTGCGCTGAATAAAAATCATAAAATCAAATTCCGCTACACAAAATCCTACACCAAACAAAAACCGCAGCGTGTTGTCTGGCCTTACCAGTTGATTCTGGAAAACGGCTCGGTTTATGTCTGGGCCTACAGCGAATATGCCGATATGATTCTGATGTACGACCTGAACTTCATGACAGACATTACGATTCTGAACGAAACCTTCAAGCTCCCGAAAGATTTTGACATAAACAATTACAGCGGCGGCGGACTACTCGGAGCCTTTGCCGGCACCAGCATCGAAAAGTTCAAAATCCGCTTCACCGGTTACGCCAAAGAATGGATTAAAAACCACAAGTGGGCCGACAACCAAACCCTCACCGAAGACGCCGACTCCACCACCATCACCTTCACCTCCAGCCAGTTCGAAAAAGTCCTCGAATCCATCCTCAGCTGGGGCCGCCAGGCCCAACCACTCGCCCCTGCCCGTTTAGTAAAAAGGTGGAAGGAAGAGATTAAGGCGATGGCGGAGATGGTGGAGGAAGGGAAATAGAGTTCCTGTTATTAATTAATAACATACCCACGGATATCGAACTACTCTCCGGCTGCCACATTCAGGACATTTTGCTCTCTTTGCTTTTTTGAAAATATTGTCAGGAAGGGATGGACCGGTGGGATTTGGTCCGATAAAGTGATTATTACATTTTAAACAAACTAAAGGCACTGGTTCACCATAACGGGGAGGAACAACTCCATTTGACATATTCATAATATTTTTATTCACTAATTTTTTCATAATAATCCTCCATACTAAATTTTTTCCAAAGTATCCATCATCATCTCAAAAACCTGCCTCTTTTGTGAGCTTGACAACTTGCTGGAATTAAGTGCTGATCTTATCTGGTTACAACAATAATCAATTTGTGCCTTTTCAACTTTTGCGTTGCATTTGATTTTGTTTATAGCGACTTCGGTTCTTTTGTTAATTCTACATAACTCAATATCCCGCAAATTATTTGATTCAACAATACGGGAAATTGAAGACAATATACTGGCCGAACGCGAAGCTATAATACCACAATTCGAAATTACAATTGGACTCATTTTGTTAACTCCTTTACTAATTCAACAATTTGTGCCCCAGAAATCTTCTTTGATTCAAATGCTGTTTTCATACAATCTGATTTTATTTCCAACTGCTTACATTTCAAAAGATATTCTTTTTCAATTTTATTATTTGCAATACTGGCACTTGCATTGATTTCACATTGTCTAACAGTTTTATTATTACAACTAGTTACGATTACTGCAACAGAATTAACAACCGATGGAACAGATTTTATTATATTATTTGCGGCCAATAATGTTGAAGAGGGAGTTCCTGATTTTTTGATTGCTGGTATATTGGTTGTTTTGCTCATAATAATTCTCCTAATTGCATTTTTTAAGATTTAATTCAACTAATCTGTTTCTAATAACCTCATCGGAAGTTTGAGACACAAGTTCATTAGTTTCAGTCAGCTTTTCCATTACAGATTCAAATTCACCTTCCTCAAACAATGATGCAAGAATATCCTGATTCATTTGTAATTTCTCATTACATTCATCATAAACATCGTTTAGCACAGAAATTGCAGAAGAAGTCCTATCTTCCATCTCAGAGATAATCGCTTTTTTTTCTAATCGTTTAGCATAGAGCATTTCAAAAAAATTATTCATTTTATTTCCTTATTTCTCTGTTGTTATTATTTGAAAGTCTTGAAGCACAAAGCTGTTTGTCAGATTCTTTCATATTACAATCATTTAACTGTTTTGCGATAAGTCTCTTTTTATCAGCTTTATAATCCCTTTTTTCTTTATTTGTTTCCATTTGAACTTGATTTACATAATCACGGGCATTTTGATTGGCGCTGGCAACATTTCTATGATTTTTTTCTTCTACTCTATCAGCAATTTTTTTTGCAGCAAAAGCCCCTGCAGAAACTGCAACTGAAATACCTGCCGTCACAGTTTCGGCTGTGATGGCAGAAGATGCGACTGCTGCGAATGGAACGAGTGGAATTAAAAAAAACATAGTGGGCCTCCTTAATTTAGTACTTACACTTATATTAGAGAGGTTCAGGTTTGAAAAATTGATATATTTGTAAGAGATTTGTTTTGAGAAAAAAACAGATTTACTGTTGGAAAACGCAAAGAGATGAAAAATAGAAAAGCTGTAAAGATTGAGTGAAAGAATTCCTATATCTCTAATATTTTGAAGAGATTTTCAACACCCCGTTTTCCATCTTTATATATTGAAGGAATACTTGCAGCCGAAGGAGAATTACCACCTCTATTTTTTCCACCACCATGAGCGACCTGGTTTCTGAATCCTTCAAGATTTGAGAGTGGTATACGTAATTCCTTAAAGTTTTCACTCTTTAAATTATCAAGATAATCGTGTCCTTTATCATGCCACCAATTATAATCTCCAATGTAATCTGGTTTTCCAAATTTTTCTACGATACTTGTTTCTACTGCAACCTGCAAAGTAATAATTGCCTGAACATTTAATTTATGTTCAAAGAAAAAAACAGAATAATTATAAAGGGTTTTTGCTATTGAATTATTATCAACAAGTTTACATATTTTTTCAAGAACAGGCTTTATACTTTCCAGCCATTTAGGGGCGTCTTTCGGATATTTATCAAGAGCATTCCTTATTTGTGGAATTACATCACAGATTTGAAGTGAAAAATTTGTTTGAACAATTTCTGAAAATCTTTTAATCGCTTTACTTCCTAAACTCCAATAAGGCTCGATTAATTCTGCAAGCTTAAACCCATCGAGTTTTGTATTGAATACATTTAGGGCAATAGACAATTCAGAATAGTTCCAATAATTACTTAAATTCCGTACATGACCTTTTGATTTATCATTAATGAATAATTCTCCATATACAATATCCAAAGAACGATTTCCTGTTTGTGATAATGAATATTGAAGTGATTGATATAACAAAACTGGCATAGATCTAAAACCGTGTGTTATATCAAAAAGAATATCATTCCCCTTTTTTACAAGATTTGTAGCTTCTGTATAACATTCAAAAAGTTCTTTTGCAGTATTATTATCTATAAGATGTGTGTGCTCCTTTATCAATACTTCAATTGAAAATCTTTCGGAAAGATATTTTTCCAAACTATCAAGATTATCTCTACTAACTCCTTTTGGTGACTCTCCTACTTCTTTGCTTTCGCATTGATCAAATAAATTACTCCATAATTCAATTATTTCATCCCGATTATCATTATCTTTATCAATTAAACAATCCCATGATGAGGTATCTGTTCCAAGAATTATAAGTTGATTTATTTCTTTATATTTACATTCCAACAAGGCCTGCATGAATAACCGTGTTTTAAAATGTTTTCCATTCTCAAAAGTATAATCTGTTTCTTCATATCCTTCGAAATTAGTTTTTGTTTTGTACATTCCTGTACCAAGCATAGAAATAAGTGTATACGCCATAAGCCCTCCAAAGTTGTTATATGTTCACGAAATATATTTTTTGTGATATTGGTTTCTATTATTTTTTATGGTTCTAATTATTAGAACGACTATCATTCTTTTTAAGCATCGATACCTGATCATCATTAGTATAAGAAGATAAGAACCTATGCTTTTCTTTTGCCACCAAAAAGTCATTATTTGACTTCTGTAAACTCATGTGACTCAAATCCCAGTTTGGACGGTCAGCATTCTTTGGATCTGCCATTGCTTTGAGTTCTTGCAGCTGCTTACATTTTTTCCAGCCAACAACTTTTCTTTCCATATAATTTTCAAAATCTTGTATCCATTCATTTTTTTCTTCGGCAGAAGCTTCCTGGTAAATGTTTTCAGAAGAATTATTTTTTAAGAAAGACAAAGATTTAATATCTGCTTTTATCTGGCCAAAACCATAAGGTTTTCCCATTCCTATTGAATGCAAAAGATTATCATTTCCCCATGTTATAGCCCAAAGCAATAATCCGAGTTCTTCTTTTTTTAAGTTATGGAAGTGGATTTTTCCCGAAAACACGGTTCCTTCTTGTAGAGGAGAAAAACTTGAAGCAGATTTCAATTGATCAGAATTTACAGAAAGAGGATTTGGTGTATCTCTTACTGGATAACGTTTCCACCCCCGTAGGGTTACATCTTTGTCCATCAGAGTTTTGTATTTTGAAGAATTTGCATCCTGTTGAATGTAGTTTGGATAATATGTTGGTTTTGGATTACTTAAAACAGTAGTGACCTGTTGAGATAATAATTTACTATCTGTTACAGCATCTTCAAATTGCACTCTTCCTCGTAAAGACATATTGTTTTCATTAGAGATTTTTCCGAATATGCATTCTACAAAATCCATATTATCTGAAAAATGCAACTCTGATGAATTTTTGATTGCATCATGAAGATTACATTCATATGGCAATTTGAACATTTGCGCTAACCCAATTGCAAACAATTCATTTTTTTTGTTGGTCAGATAAAAAACAGGAAGCCCCGGATATCCAAATTTTTTATAATCACTCAGTTCGTTTCTCAAAGCTTTTCCAGGCTTCTGATTAGCAGAATCTGGTATATTAATATCATCAAATTTTCTTATTATTTCTTTTGGAACTGGAATAGAATCTATTTTTTTATCCTCAAATATAAAGTCCATATGTTTTCTTCCACAAGAACCTGTAAGTACAGAAAAACCAGGTTTTGCTCCAGAGAATTGAGTAAAATTAATTTTTTCGACCTTTGCATATTTTAATTTCAGATTATCTTGTTTCTTTTTCATAAAATGATGCTTATGTACTTTCACAGGATTTGCAGTAAAAAACACTTCAACTTTATTCGCGATTTTTCTAATTCTTTTTTTTGAATCTTTATTTCTCAAGTCTTTTTTATAAAGATTTTCCAATACTGAATCTTCAATACGGTAATATTTGACTGGATATAAAAACCACTCTCCACTTTCGCTATTCTGTTCAAGCCATCCTGCTTTAGACAAAGCCTCATAGGCTCCATTATCCTCTTTAGTAAAATGACGTGTATACAATCCTCCATTCTGTAAATCTCTCACACTCAGAATAGGATTCGAAACTCTACTGAATTTTCCAAAAGATGCAATTTCCATTATATTACGGAGCATTCCTCTAAGACTCGAGCCTGGAATTGCGTATTTTCCATTCGCTAGCGTGTAATTGGGAATAGGGACATTTTCATTTTCTTTTTCATCTCCTTTGCCATTTCCAATGAAAACAGGAGTTTGAGCAGTATATTTGACATTGATTGTTCCCGAAATCCCATCTTCAAATGGCTGGTCAATTGAAACTAGATCTGCCCATTCCGGGAAAACAACAGTTTGTGCAAGTGGAACAAAATTATAAGGAGCTTTTATCATTTCTTTTCCTCCGAGAAACCTGTAAACGCAGAACAATAAGGACGATAGCCTAATTCATTATCAAATTTATAAAAAACATTATAATTTAAGTAAGTATCATTTCCAAGTTTTGAAAGTAGTTTTACACTTTTCTTTAATACAGAAACACCCTCATCAGATTCTTTATAAGTAAACAAATTCCAGTTTTTACCATCAAAACGAACCGATAATGAATTTCCGCTTGTATTGAAAAACTCTCCTGCGAGTATATGTTCATCTGTTTCTTCAAAATCTGTACCGGAAATTCTTTTTGCTGGCGTTGACTGCAAGGAAACCCAACCATCGATTGGAGAAAAGTTCTTTATTTCATGAAGGACCTCGGCATTTGTGCCTACAGTTTTTGGATAGACACAAATTTTTGTTTCAGTAAAATTACTTTGGGTTTGTTTGTTTAGGAAAGCCAAATCTTCGTTATTCATAATCAGTTATTCTCCTCTGGATGATTAAATCCAAGCCCATGTCCAGAACCACCACCTAACGCAAGCCGGCCAGCTTTTAAATCATCTAAAGCCCATGTAAAAGCTTTGTACTCATCACTCGACTTATCTATTGACTTATCAAGATAAATATAGGTTTCAAAGGTTTGACAAACCTGAACATTTTCTTCCTGAAATAAGGCACCCGGCAAAGTTCCACCTGTAAACCGATCTATACTGTTTCGAGAAAGCTGATTTGCTTTTGTATTTTCCAGGTATATATCCGTAAACCAAAGTTTACCAGCCTGTCCATCTACATCTGTTTTCTTTCTATTTGCTGCATAACCAAAGAGATTAACAAGACCATCATTTTCTTCATTCTTGTTTGAAGCCCAATTTTTATTAATTCTTGCAAGATGGAAGGCAGCCCTATGTCGTAAAGCACCTTTAAGGGCAGAACCTGGAATTGTTATAATTGGGACAGATTCAAAGGTTCCAATACTTCCAGCCCACTTAATTACTCTTTCACTATATGGAAGCATATCTGAAGTGTGTTTATTTTTCAGGAATGAATATGTTCCTCCGCCAATTCTGAAACCTAAAGGGAAAAATAGTTTTAATTCTTCTTTCTCCATATCATCAGCAAAGTCAGAAAGAGTAAGTGATTCTGAACACTGCTTAAAATTTTTTATATCTTCAGAATTCGAAATATCAAAAAACTTTTTAGCGGGTGTTTTTATTTCAATTACTTTTATTTTCCCATAGCCGCTTCTACCGGCAGCTCCAATTCTGAATGAAGAAGAAAAGAAAAGTTTTAAAATATCATTCCAGTCATTATTTTCATTTTCACACCACATTCCGATTGAGAAAGAAAAACGTGCACCCCTTGGTACAAAATAACGGTCATATTTTCCAGTACCAACGGCTGTTCCCTTTTGAGAAAGTCGAACCTGATCCCTTTTAAATTCGTGTTTATCTTTTATGCAAATTTCTTTAAGAATTGGATCCTGATTAATAGCTTCTTTAGAATAATAAGATTTATGAATACAATTTTTTGAATCATGAACATATGCCCAGGATACTTCCAGTCTGGAAGATTTTCCATCTGTTTTATTCTGATATCCGAATAACTTATTAACAAAATCGTTCCCCTTTTCTTTTTGTATTGCATGTCTAAGAATACCTGCTATTGTAGTACCAGGAATTGCGGGTAGTCCGTTTGCATCTCGAACTAGTTCAACATCAAAAAAGATACCAGTTTTTCCAGAAGCTAAAACCAGAGGAGATAGAGCTTCTATAGTAATATCTGCATAATAATAGAATTTTTCATTAAATCTGCTCATTTGTGATCTCCCTTCATCCAATTTTTGTCTGCAATCTTATCCTCACAACGTTTTACAAGTCCCCGTAGTGCAATTCTTGTATCTTTATCATTCAGAGAATTGTCATTAATAAAATCATAAAGCCAGTTACGCAAAGTTTTTCCTTCATGAGAAGATTTATAATTCCATTCCTTATCGGGATTCTTTTCCTTTATGTCACCGTTTTTCTCTGTTTTGGATATTGTTATTGTTTTTATGACAGGATTATCACCACTAAATAATCGTTTATTTAAATCATTTTTTGAATAACATTCTTCAGAAGCGGTTTGGATTCTACCCCACTGATTATTACCCGGCCAGAAGATATCATTATCTCCAAAGTTATGAATTGTTTTTATGGATCTACACAGGCGTTCAAATTCACTTACAGCCGATTTGACCTTTTGCTCTATATTTGAATTATTAGTTTCTGGCTTAAGCCATTCAATCCAGGCTTTTTCTTGAGGAGAAAGATCTTCATCATATAAAGAAATATCTATTTTATTTTCTTCTTTTTGAAATTCTTTGCCAACAGAGAAAAAAGCAATCTCTCCAAAACCATTTCCTCTTGACTCGCCCACTCCCTCAATAATTGCAGATTGTATTTTTTCTTTTTCTTCAGGAGTTAGTTTTTCTTCTGATTTGAATGTAAAAACACTTCCTTTAGAGATTAAAGTTTTCTGCATTTCTATTTCATGACGGTAAGCATTGTATTGATAAAGATATGCTGGTCTTGAAAAACTTTTTGACCTGTCAAGTTTCCATCCATCGCCAAGACCCAAAATACATGGCAAAAGGTTCAATTCCGGTGTACCTGTTTGGGAATTTCTAATACAAAGATCTGAAACTGCAAGAATAGAAAATGAAGTTTCATTTGATTCTTCAGAATTATTATTCTTTTTTGGAACATCAATTTTTGAAACTTTAACACGACCAAAAGAAGCCGTTTTAGAGCGTCCGATATGAACAACATTTCCAGAAGCAAAAAAAGAAATAATAGGTTGTACAATGTCGTTTACAGAATCATCCCATTCTATTTTTCCTACAAAAAACTGTCCGGCATCCAGACTTTCATATCCATATAATTGAGATTTTGCAGCAGTTCCTGTTCTTGCATCTATGGCAGTACGCATTCGACTTGTTTTTGATGGAACTTCTACTCTAACTGTATTTTCATCAATAAAACAAACGTACCCATTTCTATTCTGACGATATTGAATTTTTTTATCTTTTACTTCTGAATAAACAAAATTTACAATTGTTTTTTCCTTTCCCCTTTGAGGAACCTTTTCAGAATGTAAAGCCAAAGGCATTGGCAGAGAACGTTTCCCATTTATAAACGGATACGCATTACAAAAATGAACTTTATTACTGTGGAAAATTTCCCAAGCGTTTTCATTTCCAAATTGTGAATAAAAGTTACCAGCTGCAATTCCTAAGAAAACAGAACCAGGAATATAATCTAAAGATTTATGATCTCCAACTGTTGCTGTTTTTTGGCTTAAAATAACATCATCCAGTAATTCAGCCTTAAAATAAAACTCACCCATTTTTATGCCTCATCCTTAAATTCAATTACTACTTCGCCTAAACCACGAGATTTATGAGAACCAATAGCACATACAAGCTTACTGGCAGCCATTTTAATATAATCAAATGTTGACGTATCACAATCACATTCTAAGGTTGCATACAAATCCATTGGTACTGCAACTTCATATCCACGAAGAGATTTATCATCTGCAGTTAATGTTTCATCATTTATTGCTGTAGAATAAAGATTTCGTGTCAGATTATCTTTAGCAGATCTGTTTTTTGGCATTGCCAAAGCTGCACTCAAAGATGAAGATAGCTGGGCATCAGATATGTATATTTTGCCAGATTTAGTTGCTGTTCTATTAAGATTACTATTTTCATCTGAACTACCAAAAATATTATCTACAAAATCAAAATCGGAATTACCAGCATTTTTAAGTCTAAGACAGGCGTCTTTTATAAGTCCTTTTAACATTTTGCCGGGAACGTATGGGAGCCCATCTGAATCTCTATCTATTCGGGAGTCTACTTCGTTGCCACCGCCTTTACCGCTGCCGACAGCCCAATAGCCTTGCATTCTTAAAATTATTGTTGTCTTAAGCATTCTTCCCTTCTCCTTATTCTTCCATACTCAAAAGTTGAAGCGCGTCAAAAAGCGGAGTTTTACCATCATTAGTCCATGGAGATTCTTTGACATCT
This sequence comes from Treponema sp., assembly GCA_016290335.1. The sequence goes on from JAEETM010000007.1 coordinate 24,093, forward strand.
TCTATACCAAAAACTTTCATACAATCTGACAACCCTTGTAACAAGCCTCTCTCGGTCAAATTTTTTATCCATTTGCGCCATTTTTCGCTTGAAATATTTTCATCGCCAAAAATCATAGTTGCATATTGCCTTATAGAAGATACAGTTACACCATCTTTTTTAAGTTCCTCACAAAGATTTCTCAAGGCTTGTAATGTAGGGATTTCTTTTTCATTTTCATCAAAAGCATAGGCATCAAGAGTAGCAAAAAAAGTTTTATCATTTATCTTAACAGACAGTTCCTTTTGTTTGTAGGTTTCATAACTTTCGATAAAAGAATTGGTAACAACAAGACTCGTTACAGTTGCTGGAATTAAGTCTCGTCCAAGAGCCTTTGAAACTTTCTTTGATTCAGAACATAAAGATTCTGCAAGATTAAATGCATCCATAAAAGGCTGATTATTTTTTATATAAGCAATTCCAGCACAAGCAGTTAACTTTTCAGGAATTATACCTCCAGAAACTTTATGCAAATCTGCAAAGTTTTTTTCTGTTGTTTGCTCAAAAGCTTTACAATAATCTTCTGTAAACTGCATAGCATAATCGGCACGAACAAGTACGGTTAAATCATCACCACCAAGAACTAACGGGCGTAGAGGAAGCATTCCTGAGTCTTCTGCATGTTTTTCAATAAGCTTTTCAGTTGCTTTTTGCGCTGCTTCTCTTGTTGATTTTTCCAATCTGTCAGAAAACAGCCTAAGCAAAACGGCATATTCTGCACCATTTTCAATCCTTTTGTGGATTTTTATAAGTGATTGTCCCAACCCGTTTCCGTCAGCATGAATTAATCCAAGATAACGTGAACCCTTTTTGAAAGGAAAATCACAATTTCCGTTTTCATCAAATTCCAGGTTTTCAGGAAAAGAAAAGTTCTTCTTTTCAGGAGATAGAAAAGAATCAACCAATGCATGAGAACTTTGAAATTTTTCAACATCTAGTTTTCTTATGCTCGCTTCATCTGTCCAAACACGTTTTCCATCTGGTTCATACCGATTTTCTACAGCGGGTTTTCCTGTACGCGGGGCCATTACATGCATTGGTGTTGCTTCTGGTAAGAATGCAGGAGGACAATTTCTGTTATAACCCAAAATATCATATGTTTCTTCTATTAACTCTTTAATGTTTTCTGATTCTGCAACAGCATGAACAGCTTCCAGCCCTGGAATATATGAAGTAACAAATATACTCCATAAAGCAAGGAAATGATCTCGTACAGCTTTATCAGCAAATAATGCTGTAAAAACACCACCACTTCGTCTTGAAAAAAATACCTGATTAGGTTTCATTGTGGAAAGTTTTGCAGCGTCAGCTTTGGATTCTACTTGTATGTCTTCTATTTCTAAATGCTTTATAATGTCATTAAGTTTACTGTTGCAAAGATCTTTTACAAGCTCACTTGCACCAACCATTTCGTTCATTTTTCCACTTTCAAAAATATAGGACTGGATGCCCCTTGCTTCAAAGAATAATGAATAATACTTCATAATTTTATTCTACTCCCACTTTGTCCAAAAGTCCAATTGACCAAGTCCAAAGTTTGTGTTTTTACCTGCGTTTGCTATACAGGCAAATTTTAATAGTTGCAAATCTGATTGTGTAAATACTCCAGCGATTTTGAAAGTACCAATAACTCCACCAAGTTCCATTTTATTTTGCTGGCGTGTAGAATAATGACAGATATCGGACCAATGAAGGTTTTTATCTGTTATCTTCAGATTTTCGTTTGGAGTATATTTACAGATCTGATCTATTTCAGATTTCTCATATAAACTATACAGTGTATTTATACGCCGATAGAGACATCTCATAAAATCACTGGCAGAAAAATCAGACGAATATTTCCCTCCAACTTTAAAACGAAGCGGAGATTTTAATTCTATAAGAACCTCTCCTTTTTTTGGGGATGAAGATTTGAAGGAAGAATCGTTCAGATTATATTCAAAAACACAAGGTGCAACTTCCGTATCTATCTGTTCAGACGAAACAAGAATATCCTTTTTTCCCACAAGTACTTTTTGAACTGTAAAAGATACACGTTCCTTAAATATTCCGTTCTTTCCTGCTCGAACAAAAGTTGCGTATATATATGGAAGATAATCTATTGCCTTACCAAAAAGCGTTATTGTAAAATCATATTCCTGCATTTTTTTTCCAGCTATCTGTTTTCCCTGTGTAAATGCATAAGGATGCGATGCCCTGTCCCGTCCAGGCACAATTTCATTACTTTGCTCCAAAATGGTTTCGAACAAAAAAGCATACGCGCATGTTTTGTTATACATACATTCCGGACATTTTGATTGTTGTGCGATGCAGCACATTAAACGCAACTCTTTTCCCAAGACGCTGCGTAACACAAAAAGCAGCTGAAAATCGACAAAAACAGAAGAAGCAAAACTTATGTAAAAGTGTATGGGTAAATATGAGATTAACACTCTTTTATATCCACCAAATTTTCTTCTATCTGTTCTTTTATTGGCAAAAGAAATTTTTCAATTTCGTTTTTTAAATAACTTGGATCAACATTAAATGATTCTGCAATCGATTTTCTGGTTGGTTTTTTATCCAGATTATAAATACTTTGATCCGCAAAAGTATATTTCTGTATTTTTTCTTCTCCATAACAATTGCAAAAGTGTTTTAAACCTTCAAATAACTCACGGGTCAAAACTGGACTAAGCCAAGCCTTATATTTTTTTCGTTGTTTATTTCTATAAGCATTTTCAACTACTTGTAAAATATCAAAGACGGAATAACTGCTTTCATACTTATTATCAATAGGCATATATTTTTTATCTTCGATAAAATCATGAAGAGTTACTACATCTTCAGAACTGGATTCATTAGAATTTAACGGCTCATCAAAAGAAAAATGATTTTCATCCTTTAATAATTGTTTCTTATAAAATCTATCAAAAATAACTGCTTTGAAATAAGAAGAATAACCACCCTTTATTTCTTTGTTTTCTCCTTTTTTCAAAATTATTTCAATAGCATCAATGATAGAGTCATCTGTTAAATCAGGCCTATTAACTAAAGGAGATTTTTTCTTTTCTTCATCACTAAGACTCATAATACGTTGATTAAAACACCATTTACCAAACATATACAATTGTGCCATAATCTTTTTCTTTAACGTATCTTTAGACTCTTTAATTTCTTCATTACACAATTCAGGAGTAAAGCATTTCTTACAGAGAGTGTTGATATTGTCTTCTTTATTTTCCTTTTCTGCCATACAACCCTTCTATAGTGAGAGGAACTTATTCAATCGGTCTAACGCAGTTTTACTGTCTGGTGCAGACATAACAGACGCAAGTGAATTCAAATAGAACAAAGGTGTAACATCATAAAGTTCAGCAGTAGCAGCAACAGATTCTTTATTCTTATTATGAACAATCTTACCATAAACAATATGTTTAATATCTGCATCAAAAAACTTTTCTGCAAAACTGAGTGCATAAAACAAAACAGGTGTAAGAGTCTTTGGTCCATACGTCATATCTGCAAAGATTTCGCAATCATCTTCCAGTTTTTCAACAATTTGCTTAAAGCGCAATTCAACAATATCACATGTTTCTTTAAATGGCGACACAACCTTATCAAAACTGAGATTTGAACCAATAGATTTATTTATATTTTCCAGCTCTGTTCTTTGAGCAGCTGCATTAGAATCTGAACCTTCGCCTTCAGTAATAATCTGAACTACTTTTACGTCATCTCCCTTTTTAAGCACTTTTGCAAGAACAGAATCAATTGGGCACATTACTTTTCCATCATATTCAACTGCCTTGTTTTCTACAGCGGCATAATGTACCGGAGTAATTACCTGCATTGGAATTGTTACAAATACTATTTTTTTCATTTTATCTTCCTTATCAATCTATTATATCATACATAAAAAAAAAGTGTTATTTATTTTCATCAAAATTTTTATCCATTGTTATATATCTGCCGACTTTATTGGCGAATCCTTGTGGCGTGGCTGTTTTGGTGCCAGTATTTCTTCAAGAATTTTTTTGATACATCCAGCCATAATCTTTGTAATTACCGGATTTGCTTTTACTTTTGTTCCCATAAATCTGCTCCCTATTCATTATCAATTTCATTTTCCATATCATCCGACAGAGAATCTGCATCTTCGTCTTCAGAAACATCAAAGGCATTGTTTAAGATATTGTCCAATTCCTGGCCCTTTTCTGTGCTACTCACGGCTGCTCCAACAATAGCTCCAAATACGCCACCAATTAACATACATGCTTCTATAATCATAGAATCCTCCAAAATTATTTTCGTTTACATAAATATTAGAGAATTGAATGATAGAAAAATTGATATTTTTTTTGATTTTTTTTGAGAATTTTTTGCGTTTTTTGGGTAAGAAACTTGCGATTTTAATCCCTTAAATCAGGTCACATTTTAAAAGCGATATGCTAATGATGATGCTATCGAATGTATTTGCAGGTCTTAATCCCTTAAATCAGGTCACATTTTAAAAGTATATCTTTTCTAGTTTGATTTGCTGCCGATGCAGCTTTAGTCTTAATCCCTTAAATCAGGTCACATTTTAAAAGAGGTTCAGACTCAAATTTCAAGTAATTTAAAGCTTGAGTCTTAATCCCTTAAATCAGGTCACATTTTAAAAGCGTATACTGCAGTACCGCCACCCCAACCTTCCATACCGGTCTTAATCCCTTAAATCAGGTCACATTTTAAAAGACTGGGGATTGCAACTCATTAAACTATATAAAGTTGCAAAGCCATTTCCGCAAGTCTCCCTTATTTTCATCACTTTTACGCCATTTTTAGCATATCTTATTCCATCAAACGCACCTAAATCCTTATAATACAAAGATTTACAAAAATCGCAAGTCTCGCAATCCAGCAATACAGGAAACTTTATGTCAAAAATCTTACTGTACCTAAATTATTGCACGAAAAAATCAAATTGTAAACTAAAGCTGAATAGTAAAATTATAACCGGTTATTTTGAATGATAGAGAAATTGATATTTTCTTAATAATATTCATATTCTCTGAAACATATATGTTCAAATATATTCTGTTTTTGTACCTGTTCGCCTTCTCTGACTTCTTTTGAGACTCTTTTAGAAACTGCATGAATTGGAATTAACTTCTTTTTTAATGCATAGTCAACAAGCATAAAAGTTGAACCTGGCTCACCCTGAATGATAACAACATCACCAGCTTTTGCTGCCTCCAGCCAATCTACTGCGGCATAAATAGAAGTTTTATCCAGTTTCTGAGTTATGGGGATTTGAGACCATATTTCTGAAAGTTTAGACTCTGGATAGTTTATATTTGAGATTGAATATTTTTCATGAAGTTCTGTGATTTGATTTTCTGTTAATATATGATTTATTAAGCAAAATGCAGTTCTCATTTTATTCCTCTATAAACCTACTCCTTATTCATTATCATCCGATGTTTAAGATACTGTTCAATTTCTGGCCCTTTTCTGTACTACCCACGGCTGCCCCAACAATAGCTCCAACTGCACCACCAATTAAAATACATGCTTCTGTAATCATAGAATCCTCCAAAATTATTTTCGTTTACATAAATATTAAAGAATTGAATGATAGAAAAATTGATTTTTTTTTGTGGATTTTTTGCGTTTCTGGGGAAGAAACTTGCGATTTTAATCCCTTAAATCAGGTCACATTTTAAAAGTCGTGACATAGTGTAGAAAGAACTCAGTGGCGTGTATGTCTTAATCCCTTAAATCAGGTCACATTTTAAAAGAATGGATGCTTGGAGAACGAAACGGAATGTCGGGTCTTAATCCCTTAAATCAGGTCACATTTTAAAAGCTGAGGGTTGTAACTCAATAAATTATATAGAGTTGCAAGGCCATTTCCGCAGGTCTCCCTTATTTTCATCACTTTTACGCCATTTTTAGCATACCACATCCCATTAAACACATCTAAATCCTTATAATACATAGATTTATAAAAATCGCAAGTCTCCCAGAACAGCAATACAGGAAACTTTATGCCAAAAATCTTACTGTACCTAAATTATTGCACGAAAAAAGCGAATTGTAAACTAAAGCTGAATACGAAAAATACAACCGGTTACAAGGAGTCCGGCGCTCCCCAAAGGTTACTTCAAGGATTTTTATTTTCCAATGAGCTTTCCAACAATCGCACCAATTCCAATACCAATGGCTGTAACAACGATAGTGAGTATGTTATTTTCCTCCTTCAATCAAATCATTTAATCTCTTTTTGTCCGGTAAGTACTTGGAAACCTTGTTGTCAAAAACATCCATCGCATCTTTCAATTTTTCATCCAATTCTTGTCCTTTTTCCGTTGTTGATAATCCCGCCCCGATAAGGGCTCCAATTGCGCCGCCAATTAACATACATGCTTCAGTAATCATATAATCCTCCAAAATTATTTTCGTTTACATAAATATTAGAGTAGCGAATAATGAAAAAATTGATAAATTATGTGATTTTTTTTTGGATAATTTCTTCTTTTTTTTGATAAGTCACTTGCGATTTTAATCCCCTAAATCATCAAAAAACCAGCCCCATTCTGTTTTTCCTGTTCCGTTGGAATACCAATCTTAACCTTCTTGGCCCAATCATCAATTGCAAACTCGTAAATAATCACGGAATCCTCTTTTGGATCTACAATCTTTCTAATCCTTTCTTCCAGAAGCTCTTTTATATTTTCAGATTTCACACACATTTCAAAAACCGAATACTGAACCCGGTATGCATAATTCAACAAAAGTCTGGTGAGCAGTCTTCGCCGCCGGTCGTCTGAAACATCGAATGCAATTACAAAATGTTTTTCCTGCATAGCGTTCCTTATTTATACTGATATGGTTTATAGATTTCTTCCTTTTCTGTAAGAACCTTTTTAAAGTTTTCTGCCTGCCTGAATATCAAATCTCTGCAAGTAATTTCATTATCGCCTATCTTGATTTTCTGCGACATTTTTTCTTCAAACTCTGCAATCACTTTTTTCATACTGTCCCGTGTAAGATAGACGGCTTTTCCTTCCTGTATAAAATCTTCTTCATTCAGAATCTTGTGATTGAAAAGACGGCAGCAAATGACATCGGCAAAAGGTGTTCGGAACTCTTCCATCAGATCATATACCAGGGATTTCCTACCGTACTGTATTTCGTGCAAAACGCCTGCCATACAATCAAATCCTTCTGACTGCAAAGCCAGTTCCACTTCTTCTGCCAGAAGATAATAGAGAAAACTCAAAACTGCATTTACGTTTGTTTCCGGCGGATTCTTGCTCCGCTTTTCGAACACTGCCCATTCAGGTTTTATATGAAGCTTCAAGACAGAAAAGTAATACCGCGCTGTTAGTCCTTCCAAACCTCTTAAAGCCTGAACAGATTTGCACCTTTGTACCATACCTAAAGTTTTCTTGATTTCTTCTGCTGCCTCTGTAATTTGTGATTTTTGATCAGCATCTTTTAGAGTTCGCTTTATTCGCTGAATAAACGCCAGCTGATTTTTAATTTTCCCCAACACGATTGCCTTTGATATTTCCAGTGATTTAGATTTGTCTTCCATAAGCCTGTACTGCGTTTGTTTTAAAAAGACATTTTTTTCATCTTCATATTGAATGGAAATATTTTCATTGTTGCCACCAGTTTTTATGGAAACAGGGATTTTGTATTTTGAAAGCAGCCAGAATGCCTCTCCTGTAATGGAAACAGAATTACACAGAATGAACTTATCTGTATTTATTGGAAGTATACTTACACACTTTCCCTGATAATCCTTAAACACAAAATGCTGGTCGCATTTAGACAGCTGTCCCTTTGTTGAAATGTAAACATTTGACATAGGCATTCTCCTCCCGCTTTTTTGCGAAAATATTTTCGTTTATATAAGAGAAGAATGGTTTTGAAAAATTGATAATTTTGTGAAGAAAATCCCTTGAGGCAGGTCATGTTTTATAAAGATGATATTCTTTCAGCGCAGAATGCATTCATAAAAGTTTCTTAATCCCTTAAATCAGGTCACATTTTAAAAGGTAAACAATTATTCTCATTTGAACTTGACAGAAGAAGTCTTAATCCCTTAAATCAGGTCACATTTTAAAAGCCGATTTGGGGTTTGGAAAAACAATGAAGTTGAAGTTGGTCTTAATCCCTTAAATCAGGTCACATTTTAAAAGTCGATGGCAAATAGTATCGACAAATTCTGACAAACATCCGTCTTAATCCCTTAAATCAGGTCACATTTTAAAAGAGGGCTCCAGGGTTTTCCCTGGAGCTCTTTTTTTCTATTGTCTTAATCCCTTAAATCAGGTCACATTTTAAAAGGAGATCGTTTCTTGAAGATAAATTTGAATATTCGATTGTCTTAATCCCTTAAATCAGGTCACATTTTAAAAGCAGATTTGTAAAATATTCCTTCTGCCTCTGTTCTGTCTTAATCCCTTAAATCAGGTCACATTTTAAAAGTGTCCAGAAAAGAATACCAAATCGAACATAATCTGAATCAGTCTTAATCCCTTAAATCAGGTCACATTTTAAAAGCTTCATTTCTATGAGTTTTGATATAATCCATAATGATGGTCTTAATCCCTTAAATCAGGTCACATTTTAAAAGTATAGTATCCTTTTTATTTTCACCACGAGTATGCTCCAGTCTTAATCCCTTAAATCAGGTCACATTTTAAAAGGAAAGCGTAGAGAAATATTTTCGTTGGACTGATGATGAGTCTTAATCCCTTAAATCAGGTCACATTTTAAAAGTCAACAGTATTCAGAATGATTGGTTTCTGAAAATTGAGTCTTAATCCCTTAAATCAGGTCACATTTTAAAAGAGGATTTTTTTCGGTTTACATTATTCGCCGCATTCTCAGTCTTAATCCCTTAAATCAGGTCACATTTTAAAAGGCTGTGGGTTGTAACTCATTAAATTATATAGAGTTGCAAGGCCATTTCCGCAGGTCTTCCTTATTTTCATCACTTTTACACCATTTCCGCCATTCACTATCCCATTAACTACTTCTAAATCCTTATAATACATAGATTTACAAAAATCGCAAGTCTCCAAAAACAGCAATACAGGAAACTTTATGTCAAAAATCTTACTGTACCTAAATTATTGCACGAAAAAATCAAATTGTAAACTAAAGCTGAATACGAAAAATACAACCGGTTATAAGGAGTCCGGCGCTCCCCAAAGGTTACTTCAAGGATTTTTTATTTTCCAATGAGTTTTCCAACAATCGCACCAATTCCAATACCAATGGCTGTAATAACAATAGTGAGCATGTCAGTTTCCTCCTTCAATCAAATCTTTTAATACCCTAAACCAGGTCACATATAAAATTAATCACGAGTCCAACTGATCTTTCCCTTCCACCCGTCTTAATCCCTTTTTGTCAAAAAACATTCATCGCATCGTTCAATAATATTAGAGAAGTGAATAATGAAAAAATTGATACTTTTTTTTACTTTATTCCAAACCAGTTTTTCACAACATGAGTAGAAAGCTTACCGTTGTTTTCTTCCCAATCCTCACCAGCTGCAAGAATTGCATTCAAAAACCAGGACGTTGGTTTTACAGCCTGAGCATAAGCTTCATCAACAACCTTATCACCAAAACCTGAATCAAGAACTTCCGCATTTGTTGTGTAGGCAAAGGTAAAGCGACCGGCATTCAAATCACTGACAAACAAATCTTTATCAACACCTTCTCCAGCAAATCTTACACCAAAGCGATTCTGCAGCTTGAGCACATCCGTCTTCCATTCATCCAAGTTTTTATAGTCCGCTCTTCCATTACACAAAAGTAGAATCTTCCCGTTAGCTTCCTTATAGATATCTCCAAAAAAGTTTATGAACAAAACCAGTTTTATGTTGTTTTCAAAACTGTGAACTGCAAGCATTTTTTCTCTGAGCTGCTCTCGTGTAAGATTTCCATATTCATTAAAAAGTTCCTTTGATAATTCCTGATTCATATTAAATACCTCTTCTCTTTGATTTGTAATTCCTTTGATAACATCAATATACTGGATCAATCCAGCATTCAGCACTTTTTCTTCATTGCGAGTTTTAAGTCCCTCAAGCCAGAACAAAATGTCTGCTTTATAAGAAAGACTGATATACCGATTCTGATTTTTGAGCAGATTAAGTTCCGCAGTTGAAATTGATTTTTCCGACGGTTTTTTTCCAAACGGCGTAAGATAAACAATAAAAACTTTTTCGCTGCTGCTATAATGTTCTTCCACAAAATCTTTATAATCAGCAATCTGACGGAACTGGTCCTCTGCATTAATTTTGTTTTCTATGATGATATAGTCTTTATCTGTCTGAATAAACAAATCCATGCGGCGTGCATCTTCTGTTGAGTTCTCTCTTGTTACCGAAAGGATTTTTGTACCCTGTATTTTCAAACCTTTGTTTTTTAAGATTGCAAGAAATGCCTCTCCGTATTCAGGATGATGATGCTTTTCCCTTGCGTCCAGCAGAAAACTTAAAATATTGCTGTGCTGATTTTCCAGATGATGTCTGTTTGTAATTTCCATTAAATTCATAGTTCCCGGAGAATTCTGTCTTTTCTTTTGAACCTGCTCTGTAATTCTTTTCATTGATGAGCATACATTTTCAAACTCTTGCATATTCCAATTTGTATTCATCATTGATAATGTTCTCCTTAATAAAAAATAGCAATATTGATAAAACCGGTTACTAGGAGTCCGGTACTCCCCAAGGGTCACTTCAAGGATTTTTATCATCCAATGAGTTTTCCAACAAATGCCCCCAGGCCAATGCCAATAGTTGCCACAATAATCGTAAGCATATCATTCACCTCCATCTATCAAATCTTTAATTGTCTTTTTGTCTGGTAAGTACTTAGAAACCTTGTTATCAAAAACATCCATAGCGTCGTTCAATTTTCCATCCAATTCTTTTCCCTTCTCAGTTGTTGACAATGCAGCCCCAACAATGGCCCCGATTCCACCAAAAACCAGCATACAAGCTTTTTCCAACATAAATGTCCTCCATAAAAAAATATTTTTTCCGGCATCTTTTGTGCCTACAATAATATATGAGAATCGATTGATGAAAAAATTGATAATTTTAAGAAAAAAAATGCAAAAAAACTCCATCCTAGCATAAAAAAATAAGATTCTCTCCGATGAGACATACCCGCAATTGTCATTTTTAAATCTCCACTCTTTCGTGAATTACTGATCCTACATCAGGTCTATCATCCGGAGCCTCTGGTATAATCCTATACTGAACCCCAGCTACAACTTCGTTTTCTGATTTTGAATGAATTACTTCGTTTACAGAAAACCCAACAAAAAAGCTGCACATAGAAAGCAGTACCAGAAATAAGCACATCATAAAAGTTCCAGTTGATTCTTTTTTCATAATTCTACAGATTGGTTTCATTAACACCCCCTCAGATTCATTAGTAAGCTAGATCTAACTCATTGACGTTGGCAATCTCAGCCTCAGTATTCCCATGAGTATAAACTCCAATTTTCTTTCCGTTATTTGCATTGCAAACTGCTTCTAAATATGATGCTGTAAGTTTGGTGCGTCCGCTAGCTTCTAATGCCTCATCGCGAATATCTACAGTTACAACATGTCCGTAAGGCTTGTAGACATAGAGTCTTACACAGAAGTATGGCTCTGGATATGACTTAAACATTCCGTTCCCATTACAATAACCATACGACTCTCTTCGATAACTACGACCTGCTCTTCCTTTTACCGCATATCCCCACTGGATTGTGCCTTTCTCAAATTTTAGAACTCTTGCTTTCGAATACATATTTTTCCTCCTATTTTGGCTTCTTATCTCTTATAAATAATAAGAGGACAATATGAATAAAGTTGACAAAAAAAATGATTTTTTTTTAAAAGTCTAAGAGTGGCGAGATATTTAAGGAGAATCGATTAGTTGAAGATTTCTTTGAATATTTAAAAAAAATGAATTCTAAATCATTTCTTATTATCAAATAAGATTTCCATTAAAGACATTAACAACCCTTTTGTATCCTCAAGAGAAGCTATTGGATAAACACATTTTTTATCTTCTACTACTCTCTCATACAAAATTATTTCAGATCCATGAGCCGCATCATTTCGATTTTTTGTACAGTTTTTTATACCTTCTCCCAAAACTCTCAGTTGTTCTATATCGTCATTTGTTAAATAATATTCTTGTCTAAGAAAATTGTTAAACTCTATGGTAATTTCAACATCTGAACATAAAAAGGCAAGGTTTCCTAACTCACAAGTCTTCTTAAACTCTAATCCATACTTTTTTTTATACATATATTTTTCGGGTTTGGATAGAAATTTGTTAGAACTTATAACGTCTTCTTTATTTAATTCTAAGATTTTCTTTTTATATGGAATATAAATTAGTTTATTTAGAAAATTTTCAAGCGACATGTAATACATAATTGAGATACAACTATAATCAAAATCTTGTTTTTCTTTTGAATTGATTATATATATTGAATATAAATATTCTGCAGATGCCAAACTATTCAGTAAAGAAGGATACTGTTTTAATACTCTTTCATACTTTGAAAAGTTTTGTTCTAGTGCTTGATAAATTTTTGAATAATCTTCTTCTTCTTCTATTGAAGATTTCATTTTTTCAACAATCGTATTAATAAAGTTTTCAATTTTATTTTCCGGAATTGTATTTGTAAATCTTCTAAGAAATCTTAAATATTCTTGTTTAGCAAGCATTAATTTATCAATATCATCATTATTATTCAAACACAATTCAAAGAAGTTAAAATCATTATTGACAATTGCTTCGCGAATTCTTTTTTCATCTTCTTTTTTTTCAACTAATGTCTTTTTTTCCCAAGAGGATTTCAGCACAGATAATTGTTCTATATCATTACTATAAAATTTTGCATTATTATAAACAAAAGTGTCATAAAGATTTTTATTGTAATCAAATAAGAGAATTAAACTAGAATATCGTTCATCAATTTTGCCAAGAACTTGTTTTTTATCATCTGGAAGTTCATCTAGTTTTATTATAATATTGAATAGTATATTATATAAGTCTTTACCTCTAGCAATTGTAGAGTAAGCATGTTGCAAAGATAAAATGTCAAATTCATTTTTTTCAGGAAATGCCTCTTTTAATGCTTCTATCATATAAAACGACATGCTTATATTCGGAACCTCGACATCAAAACTTTTTCCAAAGAAAAAGTCATAACCCCATGACTTAGATTCAGTTCCTAATCTAAAGTGATGCATTGCTAATTGTAAAATCTGGTGAAACTTGATAAATAGAGTTTCAATATCTTTATAAACTGAATTATGATTCAAGTTAGACGTTAATTGTTTAACAACTAGGTAATTTGAATTAGTATCCTGGTAGAGATAAAAATATTTCTGTATATATAAATTTATTTTCTCAAGAATCTTTTCTAATATTCTTTGTTCATAAGTTAATTCCCATTCTTTATAAAAAATCAAAATCTCTGGTATAGAATATTCTCCTACTATAGCATCTAATATTGAACTTTCTTGAATCATATCAATAATATTCCCATTATTGTCTTCAAAACATGTATCTACATTTTGTCTGCATAATTTGAAGGGGATAGCTTCTTTTGTCAAACATAGACTTTTCTTAAAGGATTTATATTCTGCAATTAAAAGCTCTCGTTTTCGACCTTCTTTTTCTTCTACAAGTTTTGCACAATATCCTTTAATTGTATCGATAACAAAATGATTAAAATAGTATAATGCACTATAGGCTTCAAGTAATTCATCGTTCTTTTTTGAATCAGGAAGTAGTACTTGTTTTTTAATATTTTCTATATTTATTGAATAATGTATATTTTTTATATCTAAATCAGTTTTATATATAATTGCCTTCTCGAATGAAAAATATCCTTTGTTCTTTTTCTCTTTATAAATATTAAAAAGATTTCTGTCTTGCACATTCTTTGATTTCAAATATGAAAATATTTGAGTATAATTAATTTTGTTCATTACAATCCTCTAAAAAAATCTCATCTAATTTTTCTAACGCTTTATTAAGAAATTGCCTTAATTCATGATTAAGAGCATCTTTTTTAATATCTGTATAATACTTCTTTCCTATATCCCACTGACTTGGAAGAATCTTATTATCTTCACTGATTATCATATTTACCATATTTTTATTGATAAAATCAATTTTTTACAAATATGGCTTATATCAAAATCAGTATTTACAAAGGAATAGCTTTGGACAGAACTATTGCGTTTTCTATTCTTTAAAAAAAGATGATTCCGGATTATCCGTCATAGGTTGTTTACAAACTTCAATATCAATTCGAGTATCCTCAGAATCATCCAAATCTGTATTTCTTACAATCCCTTTTTAGTAATTTCTATTTTATTATCCATTTGAGATTTCAGCAAGTTTTAATTCGATGATTTATAGTTTCTCACCACCACCCCTCCCCTATACACCCCCACATACGCACTCTCCTCAAAATGCTCACACCCCCAGTCGCTGTGCCAGTGACCAAAAAACCACTTTTTGTACGTAACCAGCGAATCGATTTTATCATTAAAAACAACGGTGGAATCCAAAGAAAGCGCTTCAAGATTTTCTTCATCAAGGAAATAAGGATCTATACAGGCGATCCCGGCAGACGGTCCGGTGTGAGAAAGGATATAATCAAAGTTAGTTCCTTCTAACTTCAGCTTTTCAAGGCAGGCAGTCTCCTCTTTTTTAGTCCAGCGTTCCTGCGGCCACCAGGATTCGTGCAGGGTCCTGAATGCTTTATCTTCGCTTAAGGCACCGCCCAACACCAGAAATCGCGAACCTTCAATTTCATAAATCTCGCCGCGCTTAAAATAAAAAACATTCTCACTCACCTTGCGGACCGCAGCTCCAAACATTGCCACCTCTGGCAGCTTTTCAATCATATCGTAATTATCGTGATTCCCCGGAACCGCAAAAATCTTGAACGGCTTGCTGTTATACCATTCCAGAAGATACCTGTCCGTTTTATCAGTCGGATGAATCCCCTGCTCGTCCACCGCACACTCATACCACGGCAGCCCAAAATCCCCCAGCACGATTGCGTAACTAATTGCAGAATAATCCACCCCCTGCATCTTGCAGTTCAGCTTCATTTTCCCCACAGAAAGATTCGCCATATCATTTACGTTATGCGTGTCCCCGGTAATATAAATCATCTTTCACTTCTCTCCCACAAACACCCTATGCCACGCATTCAACACTCCTCTTATATTTTCCTTCCCCACCACATTCGAACTTTGAATCTCAAACTCCGGGATATCCAGCTGATGCGCCTGGCAGTAAGTCACAACAAACTTCGCACAATCATACCCCGATTTTTCCTCCCCCAAATCGTGGTCAAAACAGATGATGTCAGGCAGCCCGTTCGCATTTATATACTTGCAAAACTCCTCATAATTTTTCACCCAGGTGATATCATACTCGCCGTTAATAAAATCCTCTGGCCTCCTGAAATCATCCAGCCATAAAAGCTTTTTCATAATCAGAACTTTACCTCCGTCCAGAAAATGCCTCACATATAATAATACCACCCCGCACTCTCATTTCGTGATACTCGGAAACCAATGTGAGAAAAAAAATGAAAAAAATTGATTTACTACCCAAGGTGGGGGAAGTCTCCCCCTCGCTCCAATCGGCTCGCGCCGTTTTCCGCTACCCCCTCCAGCGGGGTAAAGTTACCGGAGTTTTGCTTCGCAAAACTCCTTGCGCAGATAAAATCATTTTTAGTTAAAAATATAACACTCAACCTGCGCTACCCCGCAACGCCCCTGTGATGTTATCTACAAAGAGCATACATTGCATTACTATTCTGCAATTCTTCAAGTAAACTCTGACAATACGCAATATTTAAACATCAAATAACTCTGATAATGCGCACTATTAACGTCCTATTTGGCGATTTGGCAAGTTTTTACTTGGCGAGTTGGCCGTTTTTCATTTGGCGTTTTGGCACTTTCATTTTTTTTATTTTCCAAACTTTTTAAAAAAATCTGCAGGAGTAATAGCAGGAATAATAGAAGTTTTATAATCATCTGTATTACGTGTTACAATGTAATCAGCTCCTATCTGGATTGAAACTTCGTGTTGAACAGAATCTTCAAAATCTGTCCATGATGAGTTTAATGCGTTTCTTATACAGGATTCATCTATTCCAGCAATAGAAATAATTTCTAACAAATCCTGTAGATGCTTTTTCACATCTTGCTTTTCATCATTTGTTGCCTGTTTGTGAGCTATATAAAAAATATCTGTAATTGAAGTCGCAGAAATAAAAAAATCAATAGGATTCGTATCTGCAAGTTTCAATACCTTTTTACTTTCATCACAGAAATCTGAATTTTTGAGAAGAATATCCAGAATGATATTTGAATCAAGAAAAACTGTCATTTTATAATCCATACTTTTGGCTAAGTCGTTCCGCCCTGATATCTTTTATTGTCAATGGTTCAGGGGAAGAAATAATACCTGTAAGGCTATCAACAATTTCTGATACAGATCGTTTTTTTTCGCTTTTTTGAGAAGATTTTTTGAACTGATTAATAACAAAAAGAGCATACATTTCAATACTATTCTGCAATTCTTCAGGTAAACTCTGAACTTCTTTTTCTAATGCACTGAAAGACATAAAAACCTCCTCAGACTGATTATACATATAATATACCATAAAAATCGCCAGAAATGAAGTGAAAAAACTATTCCACTCCCTTCCCTTTCTTCTCCACCCAATACACCCCTTTCTCCGGATTCCTGTCCATATAAAAATTGTCGTAAAGCTCCCTTCTCAAAAGCGCGTGATCTCCAAAGCTGTGCCACTTTTTCAAAATCATATTCACCTGCATCTCTTTATACTCAACCCCAGGCTCAAACTTTGTAATCAGATAATCAAGCACCGCAAGCTTTTCTTCCTTCTTCTTCGGCCACCGCACCACAACCCCTTCTCCGCTGATGATGCTGTCCAGCTTTACTTTTTTCTCATCCATAATATTTCTCCCTTTTTTAATCCAGGAGGGGGAAGTCTCCCCCTCGCTCCAGCCGTAAAAATTGCTCTGAGTTTTTCTCCGAAAAACTCATGGAAGCCATTCTAAAAATTGCCAGCCACCTTTAAGTGTTTACGGCTTCCACTACCCCCTCTGCGGGGTATCTGTAATTCCTATAGATTACATTATCAGATAAAACCACAACACTCAACCTGCGCTACCCCGCAACGCCCCCACTCTCAAGCATCTTCAACATTCAGCAAACAAGTAACAATCTGCCTATAAAAGCTTCGTTGCTTCCACAATGTATGCATATGTATCCAGACTGATTTTTCGCAAAGAACTTAAAGAAGAAAAATCTTTGTTTTCAATCTTGCAATCATTGTAATCAGAAATATTTTTAATCAATGAAAAATCGTTTGAATCCGACAGAATACTAGAAGCAAGATACATAACCTGAGCTGCATCAAATCCTGCAATAGCAAAATCATATTTCTTACTTAACAAATGAGAGCCTATTGCGCGGATTCCTGTTGAATAAACAGCAATCTCGTCTGACTTATAAAGAGAACCACGACCAATAATAACCGCTGCCGATTTTATTGTATCTAGCAATACTTCTTTATAATCGATATTAAGTTCTCTATAGGCAAGTTCAATCTTTACAATCTCCTTATAAGTTTTCTTAACTTCCGAAAAATCATTTATCTCACGAAGCAAAGTTGCACAGTCAAACATCTGCTTTATTATTTCAAGTTCTTTTTTATCATTAATTCCTATTCCGGTAGTATGAGGAGCAAATGCCGTAAGTTTATCTCCAAGTATACAGTTAATACCTGGCATGGAAACTTCCACATCTTTCCCATCTGTAAGCAATAGTTTATTACCTATAACCTTTTTGGTAACCGAAGAATAATGATTCTCTTCAAAAAGAACATCCAGAATTACAGTTACAGGATTCTCATTTAAAGGAGAAATATAGAGAAACTTAAAATGTCTCTTCTCAATATTATTTCTCCTGGCCCTGAAGTTTTCTTCAACATGAAAAAAAGGAAATATCTTTCCAGCCTTTGCAATATACTCATCTATATTAGTTCCAGGAGGAACAATAATATCAATGTCCGTAGAAAATCGTTTTGGTTCCTTTAGGAGTACCATAAGACAACTTCCACCTTTAAAGATAAAAGGAAGTCCAGTCTGCGAAATTGCTTCAAGTAAACCGAATGCAAACATAGTTCTTTCGATAATTGCAATTTGAGCACCCGATTCTTTTTCCAGAACCTTTATATGTTCCAGAGAGAAAGTCTTCTTATCTATCATTTCCTTCCCCCATCTTCATCACCTCCTCCACCCTGCTCCATGCATTTCTCCTCTTTGCATATCTGCGGATTTTTGTAAGGTCAGTCTTATAAATCAGTTTTGCATTTTCATAAATATTTGCAACTTCGCCGGACGGAACAAGCACCCTGATTATCCTGTCAGAAACACAATCAACCAGAAGCTTTTCAAGCGTAATGGAATGAGGATTATCCCTATTGCAGGGCGCTTCACTTATCTTGTTTTCAAGGATAATACAGTTATCCGATTTATAACGCCCTAAATCCTCTTCCGTAGGATTATAAAATACCTTGCCCTTGAACCTTTCATTTAAGGCTTCAAAAGTAAAAGAACACAAAGCCTTTTCTATCTGAAGGACAATAACATTCTGAGCATAAAGATGATTCACAAACTCATTAAGAAGAACAGTTTCAAAAAGCACATAATCCAAATCGGGATACAACTCCTGCATCACCGAAAGAATCTTTTTCGCTGCACGCGAATAAACTGGAGAATATATTTTGCGGGTATCATTTTTTCTTGAATACGAATCGGCGCCAACCTTAAAAAGAATATTTTCTTTAATGCCGGTCTCTATAATCCAGCCCATAGAATTATAAGACAACTCTTTATTCTTCTTTTTAAGAAGTTCATAAAGCTCGCGCCTCGTCATAACCTGAGAATCTGGAATTGTCAATATAAGCTCTGTTCCCCACATACTACACAATGGCAATTTTCTTTCCTTTTGCCAATATGTAGTATAACTCATGTAATTCATTTTTTCAAGTTTAAAAAAATGTAAAATCCCCCCTTAATCCAGCACCCACCCCGCATCAACCATCTGATTCACGTTATCAAAGGTAGCAATCACCTCGTCAGTAGGCAGCGGCATAATGATACCCGATTGTATCCCGTAAATAACAACCTTTGGCACCATCTCCATAACCATTCCAAAATCGCGCGCCTCGTTCTTCACAATAGCCCCCGCATACATCTGTTCGCGACTTTTCTTTTTAAGTTCTTCACTCCACATTCCCATAACAATCCTCCGTATATTAATATAGGAGGGGGGAAGTCTCCCCCTCGCTCGCACTGCGTTGCTCGCTACCCTCTCAAGCGGGGGACACCCCCGCAACGCCCCCGGTAATTTGTACTTAATATACCTTTTTTCTCTTTTCGCATTACAGGATTGTTTTTGAGATTACGACTTAATTAGTCTTACCTAACAACAATTTATTTAAAATATACCTCGGCAAGTTCATCGTCAATCAAGTTTGTAAAGTGATTTTTCAACCTTTTCTAAAAAGGGTTCATTCTTATCTAATATCGTTTGCAAAACAAACCATCTGAGTTCACATTCCAATAGATCTATACTTTCTTGACGCACATCTGCCCTTACCGTTTTTCTCACCGTTTTTCTTTCAGTTTTTTTTACAGTTTCTGTATTCTCTTCCGGGTTGTCATGTAGAAATTTCGTATACTTCAAGAAAGTGTAGTCATCCAGCAATTCACTGAACCTTCTACGGAGTTCTAAATCATGTGTAAATTTTGGACATGATATTTCTGTAAAAAAATAGTCAAATAATGCTCTTTGTTTTATGTCTTGTTCTTTTGAATAATAATCAACAAGTTTACAAATCATAGAATCATTTAATTTAAATTTTTCACGATTCTTTTCATATTGGATTAGAGATGTTTTTTCTATACCTAATTCTTTTGCAAAATCTTCAGTTTTACTATCTCTAGAAACAAGCCTCAAGAACCTGATATTTTTGCTCATAAAGTTGATGACATTATCACCAATTCCTGTACATATTGAGCCTACATCTCTCGGTAAGTACTTTGCATCGAAATCTTCATCATTCACTATCGATTGTTGTTCAAAAAGATTATTACTATATCGTTCAGTCCACTCATCTTTTTTGAATATTCTTCCAGCCCCATTTAAATATCTAGCTATAAGACGTGGTTGGTATTTTTCATAAATGTTTTTCGAAATTTCATTATGTTTCGATATTATGTGTTCTAATAAAGAATCAGGAGTATAGGAGTCACTAAGATTATTAGTGTCAATATATACTTTTAATTCATCATCCCCTGGATAAGTATAGAAATTAAGTAGCAATGTATTTTTTAAAGAAAAATTGCCCTGTTCAATAGCTTTTTCAGCAAGAATATTAAAAAGCTTTAAAAATAATCTGGTTCTTTCATTAGAAATTACATAGAGTCTATCATGTTTAACCTTGCTTATTATATTTCGTATTGTTTCACCAGAAATTGCTTCTCCAGAAATTGTTTCTTCATATTTTTTTAAGTCTCTTGCAAAATTTTCTGCAGTTGAATTAGCAAAATTTTTAATAAGATTTTCAAGTTGATTTGTCATCACGGCGCTATTCAATATGCCTAATTTGACTTTCAAAGCAAAAGAAGCTAGGTAAAATTTTCTTACTTTTTCGCCATATAGCTGCTGTTTATTGTTTAAGTCCATAATTGAATTATAACAAAAGAATATAAGGCGTGACAATGAATTATTTTATCAAATTTTTACATATTCTATATAATTTTACTTTTACCATCCAATTTGCTTTATTATTTTATAATTTTTTCTTGACTGTTTTGTAGATTGGCGTTATATTTAACATAGCTTAAACAAAGTTTAGCTATGTTCTTTGACAAATTAGGGACGAAAAAAAATTTATTAGTAAAGGAGGTTTAAACTTTAATGAAAAAATTCCGTATTCAGATAACTTGGATAAGTAAAGAAGGTCTGAAAAAAACAATAGTTTTACGGAAGAAATTTAATCGGCTTTCGGATGGGGTATCGTATTTCAAAAAAATAGTACCTGCATCAGAAAAAATTATTAGAGCCAATTTTTTGGCATAACAAAAAAATACTTAGGAGGTATTTATATGAATATTATCAGTAATTTCAATTGCCAAATTCAATATACCGAGGAATTTGCAAGAACTCAAGTAAATCAGGACGAGGATTCTTACGATGAAGAATCTCCCAGTGAGTTAGAATTTGAAATTGGCAGCAGCAGGCAAGATGTGGACATTAATGATTGGTCAGAGCTTGAAGAAAACTATCCAAATTACGAGCCGGTTTCAGATTATGAACGAGAAGAATACTATGCTTACTTGGAGCGAAAGGAGTATGAAGATGAGGACGAGGATTATTAATACTTGGCGTTGCCGAGTGTCTTAAACAAACTTAAGGAGAACAACATGAAAATAAATATAGCTGTTGTAGGTAACGAATCTTCTGGAAAGACAAGTTTAACAAATTTCATGAGGAAATATCCTCTTTTTGAAGTTGAAGAATGTAATTATAACCATGTTAATAAGAACAATCATGATTACTATTGTTTTACAATCGATGCAAATTCTGATGTAGATAAACAATTGGATTTTATAAATACAAACAACATATCTAATAGTTTTATTATAGTTTTAAAAACAGATATAATCCCATATGAAAGAAATAATCAGACATTACTTAATAAAAGAATTTTTTACTTTTCAAAGGTTGAATTTTTTGCAGAAAAAACAGTTTTTGAGCTGTTGAGTTTCATCGTAGAAGAGAAATTGGCTTCAATGCGTGAAGAGTTAGAAAATTGTAAAAGACTTTTAAATGAATGGGGATATTATAATCTTTGTTCAGAAGAACAAGATACAATTTTCTGTATTTACTATTGGTTCTTAAAATCAGATAAAAATACTAAGCATTTAATCAACAAATGTATTAATCAAAATGGAATCTTTAAAGAAGAACTTGAACTTTGTACAATTCTTCCATTTTATGAGATTTATCACTTACAAACTGAAAGTGTAAAAACAATTTTAAACAAATTGATTCAGAGATTTTTTATACCAAAAATTATCCCAGCTTTTAAAAAACACTATGAAGATTTTGAAGTTTTAGAGGAGAATGAATGAATACTTTTTTTGAATGTCTCCAGGAATACAATTCATTTTTAGAAAAAACTAGTTATACCGTAATAAATAATAAAGATATGGATTTAGTAAAAGAAGAGTTTAAGCAGATAAACGAGAGTTTATCCCAGTTAAAGAAAAATAATGTAGAATTATCAAATAGCAAACTGAACATGATACGCGCTAATGCGGGAATAAAATTATTTGACATTAATAAACGAGATTATACTAAATTTGAAAAAATAGCTTTGGTACATTTTTTTGTTGAAATATTATTAAATAAACATATTTCATTAAATAAAATATTTAAAAATGGCAAACAGAAAATCTGGATCCAAATATCAGATTTTTTGGATTATTTATTGTTTCTTTTCAGTGAAGCATTTATATCTAATTTAAAACCAATAGTGCATTTAGAAATTTTATAGAACGTATCCCGTATTTATGTCTTAAACAAAGACATAAATACGGGATATTAATAAATTATATAAACTTCTGGAGGTGAAGAAATAATGACTACAAATAATAATTTTTTGAATGAAATAATGAATCAAATTAAGAAAGATTTTTATAAAGAAGGAAATATTGATAATTATAATATTTGGTTCTCTAAAATAAATATTCGAATTGAAGGTTCAATAATAACAATTTTTGTTCCTTCTTTATTCTTCCAAAATCAATTTATAAAAAAGAATTACTTAAATCTTATACAACAAAAAATTTATGAAAAAAAACAAGAAAGATTTGTCATAAAAATACAATTAGAAGAAGAGCATCCTAAAATCGACGATAAACCTGTAAAAGAAAATTTTAATAATTTTGATGTTGAAGATGTAAAAATGAAAGGCATGATGACAATTGCAATAAAAAATCCAATTCGTTATGCCGAATTATTCGATGAAGAAAGAAAGAATCCTAATGTCTTCGGCTTTTCCCCAGAAATTAGTGCTCTAATTCGTTTGAGGGAAGAACTTAAAGCTCAAGACAGATTAAAACATTCTTTCTGCCAATGTCTGTAATCATGTTTTTTTCTTTTCCATGAAAAGGATTTTTAACTAATGTTAAACCAGATGAACTTAAAGCATCTGGTTTATAAATATTATTACCATAAAAATCTGTAGAATCTTTCCCTTTTAAAACATCAGATCATTTTGTGGTTAATCAAACAAATACTACGCTATTGGAATAATTTTTGAAATACATGCAAGATAAATAAGTTTTTCTTCTCCAACTGGAGTAGCGTATTATGGCGAACGAACCGTAGTCCAGTCTATAAGCCAATCTCCACAATTTTCAACGGGTTTGAGAATGTATGAAAAGTTTAATTACAAAATCTCTTCAATCTTATCCAAAATCAATTGGTCTGCAGGAAGCCAGTCTACAGAACGCAATGTTTCCTTTGTTACCCATTTAGCAGCTTCGTGTTCAAGAAGTTTAAGCTCACCAGAAACAATGGTGCACAAAATACAATGCATAGTCAGATGAAAGTTTGGATAATCATAATCCACTACTCCAAGAATCTTTTCTGCTTTTATTTCTGTAGCAAGTTCTTCTCGAATCTCGCGTACAATACAAGCTTCCGGTGTTTCACCAGGTTCAAGCTTTCCGCCAGGGATTTCCCACCCGTCCTTGTAGTCACCATAACCACGCTGAGTTGCGAATATTTCTTTTTTATTTGTCTGTGGGTTTGTTCTTATTATTACTGCACCACTAACTGTTACTTGTTTCATTTTATGCCTCAAGATAGTTATATAAATTTTGTGGGACAGGAATTTCCATATCAAATTGAATATTTACAACAGAAACTCTTGAACCATCTTTATCTTTCATAGTTGTATCTGCAAACGAATTATACTTCATTTTTCCCATATAGTAAAAATCTGAACCTTCACCATCATTCTTTTTTACAAAAAGCATTATTTTTATATTGTTGTTTGGCTGGTCTATTAGAGCTGCAACCTCGTCTGCTTTAGAAGTTCTTCTGCTTCGGCTCATCCAACTAAATCTTGTGTTATCAATAAACACATCATCATATTTTGTAGTTTCTGAAATATCTTCAGCTTTTTCATAGGTTACAAAAATAGGACAAGTATATTCAGGGGTAGAAGTTTCTGTTTTGTACCCATAAACTGTAGAAGAGCAATCTGATTTCCAATTAAGTAATTTACAAACATCTTTTCTGGAATATTTTCTATAAAGAACTAAATTGTCATTTATTATTTTTTCTTCTGGTTTTAATGTTGCTCTTTTCATTCCGTATTCAAGACAATCCATAAGCTCTGCAACATAAATATCCGATTCAATCAAAGTTTCAAACTCTTTTGTTCTAATAATTTCCTTGTTTTTGTACTCAACATATTTTATTTCGCTATATTTTTTCTTATCACTCTTAGTATAAAAATCTGGAGACAAAATATTAAGCATCCCGGCAAAATCATCTTTTGTAAGCTTTATATTATACTTTGCTAATTCTGCGACAAAATCACTAATAGAAACTTTATCTGTTTTTAAGAGAAGCGAAATAAGTAATAATTCGTGTATTCTAATTCCTCTTGCAAACTCTATAGAAAAGAATTGTAATGAGCACAGCTGCTTTACAGATAATTCTACTGGTCTTTTTTCTATGCTACACTTAAAGGCGTAATAAGAACCCTTATAATCTATAAACAAAAAAGGATCTATAAATCCGTTATTTACAAAGTCCATCATTGTTGGGATTCTTGCCAGACGCATTTTGAGTTTGTTATATTCTTCTTTAAGAATCTTTAATTGTGTGAAATTAGTTTCATTAATTGCCTGATAGATTCTTTGTCTTGCTATTTCGGATATTTGAACGGTTGAAGTTCCTGGCAACCCAGAAGATCCCGTGCTCATTACTTTACGTAGATTATCTTTGTTGTATGAGTTATCTCCGTAAAGTGCGATAGGAATAAAAAAATTGTTTTCATAATTTCCAATAAAATCAATTACAGAAACATAAGATTTACCCTTTAATTTTCTTAAGCCACGCCCAAGTTGCTGAACAAAAATTATTGCAGACTGTGTTGGTCTAAGCATTACAACTTGATTTATACAAGGAATATCAACACCTTCATTAAAAATATCTCTGGTAATTATATATTGGAGAGGATTATCATCAGATTCCAATTCCTGAACAACCCTTTCTCTCTCTGAAGGAGAACTGTCTGCATTAAGATATTTTGTGTAATATCCATCCCTGTTTAGTTTTTCAGACAACTCCTTTGCTTCATCTACTCGATTACAAAAGATTAGTCCCTTAACTGGATATGCAAAATTTCTGTAAAGATTAATAGCACGTTCAATGTGCTTTATTCGTTCGTCGCTAACCAATTTTTTGAAATCAGATTTATTATCAATGATTTCTCCATCAACTGTTAAATCCGATAGTCCATAATAATGAAATGGGCAAAGAAGATCCTCTTCCATTGCTTTTTGAAGCCGAATTTCATAGGCAATATTATTATGGAACATAGCAAAGATATCAAAGCCATCTGTACGCTCTGGAGTTGCAGTTAGCCCAAGAAGAAATTTAGGTGTAAAATAATCTATTATTTTTATGTAGCTATCTGCACCAGCACGATGAACTTCATCAACAATGATATAATCAAACTCATCTTTCTTGAAAGACTTTAAGGTCTCTTCTTTTGCTAATGTAAATATGGATGCAAATAGATAATCTGCTTTAAAGTCCTTTTGGTCTCCATTTAAAAAACCAGTTTTGATATTTGGGAATATGTTTTTAAAGCTCTTTTCAGCCTTATCAAGAATCATATCTCGATGTGCCACATATAAAACCTTCTTTGGCTTAACCTGATTTACATCAAAAATTGAAAGATAGGTTTTTCCAGTACCAGTGGCTGCAATTAAAAGAGCTCGAGTTTGATTTTCTGCACGTAGATTATCGAGAGCTGCCATAGCTTCTTTTTGCATAGTATTAGGAACAATTTCCATTTCTACATCATCGTCTTCAACTTCGAACTCGAATGGAGATTCTGTGAACTGTTCAAACTGTGTCTCTTCTAATTCAGGTCTAAATGCAGGAATGATTGTATTTGGACCATCTGAGTTATTTAAGTCTTTTTCCTGTTTTCTTAGTTCCTTAATTTGTTTATTAACAAGCTTTAAGGTGAGCTTCTTTTCTTCATATTTATCCGAATAGGATTTGAGCCATTCTTCATTTACTACATCTGCCTGCTTCCAGATTTCTTCAAATTCCTCACGTACTGTAAATACAATTTGTCCATCTGTGCAAGAAAGAAATTTTACACTCCACTCTTGATTCTGTGTCAATGCCGATGCAGTTAAATTCGCACTACCAATGATAATTGAATAATAATTACTATGCTCAAAAATATATCCTTTTGGATGAAAGCCACCTTTTGTATATGCCCTAATTTCGATATTTGGAAATTGCATTAATTCTCGTAATGCAGAAGGCTGAGTAAAGTTCAGATAATTTGTTGTTAAGATTCTTCCCTTAATAGGATTCTCAGGGTGAGCCTCAGAATATATTGCAAGTTCATCTAGCTTTTGTTTTATTGCAGCAAGACCTTCATTATTTATAAATGCAACAGAAAAATCAAAAGATACACAATATGAAAGTTCTTCAATAAGAGAAGTCAGGATTTTCTTTTCTCTATGATAATCGTTAATTAGAAGGGATGGCGCCAGCTCATTAATTGAGTGATGTGCTTTTGAAATAAAACCTGTCTGTAAACTTTGTAATAATTGGGTAGAATCTAAACTCGTCATACTTACAGCTTAACAGGAAATCAAAAAAAGGGCCAGATCTTATTATGAAGCCCTATATAAATGTGCAATTCTATTCTTCCTCGTTCTCGTCTTCATCGAAAAGTGGTTCTGCTACATATTCGTGGAACTTATCTTGGAACTTCTTAAAGAGTCTCTGAAATTGTAAGAGATCTTCTTCCCAACCCATTTCTATGGCATTATTTTTTTTGAGAGTCTCCTTGTAGCCTTCCATTGAATAGGTAAGAATATTTGAACCTTCTATCTTCAACCGGCCGAATTTGAAGGTCTCGTAGGCACCATCCATGATATTAATATTTGAAATTTCTTTTGGAAGTTTCTTCAACTTCTCTTTATTCTCTTCTATAAGCTGCTTGATATCTTTTGCCAAAGCCGGACTCTTTACTATTTCGGTACCAACTTCTCCAGGAAGGCTGCCCTCTAAGTATACCACCATACCATCATGTTCTTCCTTTATTAATCGTCCATCTTCAAAAAGAATGAGTTTATAACTTCCACCAAACGAAATACCTCTGCTGTCATATTCAAAAACAAGTTTTGGAGATTTTTTTTCTGGCATTTTTTGCCTCCTTTTTCTGCTTTATAGTTTACATTATAAAGTGTTTGTGTGTCAAAAAATGTTTTTTAACACATATCTTTAGAAACACTATATTAATACCAGGAGAAAATAATGACAGCGTATTTTAATGACATTGGCAATATTCCTTTATTAACACAGTCGGAAGAAATTGAACTTGCAAAAGAAATTGAAAAAGGCGGTCTCAAAGGGAAACAGGCTTTAGATAAAATGGTTGCTTCCAATTTAAGGCTTGTTGTTTCCATTGCTAAACCTTATGCAAAAAAGGGAGTCCCTATTTCAGACCTGATTCAGGAAGGAAATATCGGTTTAATGCATGCTGCACAGAAGTTTGAATGGGATAAAGGGTTTAAGTTTTCAACCTATGCCTCCTGGTGGATTAAGCAATCTATCACAAGATTTCTAGATGATAAAAAAGATACAATTAGAATTCCTATTCACAGACAGCAGCAGATTAATAACTACAAAAAAGAAATTAATTATCTCAAGCAAAAACTTGGTAGAACTCCCACAGATGCAGAACTATCACAAAGACTGGGATGGACTCAGGAACTACTTAATACAATTCGAAATGCAAGTTTAAAAACTATTTCTTTGGATATTTCCTATGGAAATGAAAGTGTTGACAAAGAATGCTCTCTCACAGACTTTGTTAAAGATGATAAATACACGAATCCTGAAAAGGCAACCTGCAACAAACTTTTCAATTATCAATTACAAAAAGACATGGATACTATCTTAACAAAAAAGGAATGTCAGGTAATAAGAATGCGTTTTGGGTTTGATACTGGTGCCGAACAAACGCTGGAAGAGGTTGGAAATTATTTTGGTTTAACACGAGAAAGAATTAGACAAATTGAAGGCAATGCAATTATTAAACTTAGAAAACTCTACAGAAAAAGAGGAATAGAATTATCAGATTGTATTGAAGAAACTGCATAAAAACTTTGCCATTAAACTGAAAACCCCACATATATCCCTGGAGAGGTAAAAATGAAACACAAGAAACCTTATGAAAGATATGACACATTATTACAGGAATTGGTAAAAGCACACACCACAATATATTCTACCCATGACTTGCTGCAGGAACTCAATGTTCCAGTTGATATAACAAATAAGCTGGGTTTTGTTCTTAGAACTATCAAAATTACCTTTGAAGAAATTGAAAAACTAAAAAGTACAGAAGAGTTTCTTTGGAAAGATAATCTTTCTCAATTCGAAATTATCCAATAATACTCTGTTAGGAGATACTAATGTCTATTCTAATAAACCACCCTGCTTTAACAGCTGTTTTAATTCTTTCATTTCTGGCAACAGTTTTAATATATCTTGCTCCCTGCTTTGTTTGTAATAATTTAGTTGTTAGTGATGAATTCAATCTGGGAACTTTTTGCGGCACTTTAACTCACAAAAACTGGGCCCACTGGTGTGGCAACATTATTTTACTTATTCCTTTCTGGATTTATTTAGATAACAAGCTTGGAAAAAGCTTTGTTGCAATTCTTGTTCTTCTCAATATGATTTCTACGGGTTTATATGGGCTTATTTCCAAACAAAGCTTATGCGGTTTAAGTGGCGTTGTATTTATGATGATAGGGATTTCTGGAATAGTTGGCAAATGGTTCTTTTTCTTTGTTCTGGGAATAATAATTGGAATAATACGAACAATAATCACCTAACCTATTTTGAGTATTGATCAAAACAGGAGATATAAAATGATTAACTGGAAAACTCTTGAATATGAATATAATGGTATCAAAATCACAGTTGATTGGTGGGCCAAGGATTTTAATGCTAAGTATGAATCAAAATTTGGCACAATGGTTTATGGCAGCCATTTGCTGTATATGATCCCTAAGGAATATACAGAAGCAGAAATCCGGTCAAGATGCTGCGGACCTCTGTTATGTGAAAAGTTCAAAGCAACTGAAGATTACCTTACAGCACATCCAGATTTTTTACCGGAACTTAAAAAGTCCTCCCCTGAAGGATTCGCCCGCTACGACTATCTGCGCAAAAAATGCAAAACCGCAGGTCTGGACGATCTGAGCTCAACACTTATCCGCTCACTTGTCCGTTAATTTGTATAGTCTTTTTAGGGGGCTTTTCCCGGTCATTTTGGGAGTTTCCGGGATTTAAACAACCAGTTCTGCTATATTATATAAAAAGGGACGAATAAGTCCCCATAACCGCGGATTTACACTCTACTTGCCCGCGGTAAATAAACTGAGCTAAAGGAGTTTTTATGACATCAACCACACACACAACCTCTCATTCATCAAATGACCAGGTAAAAGAATTATGTTTTATAATTCACAATGCCAAAACTGAAGAAGAAAGAAATAATGCAAAATGGGAACTTGTATATAGTTTCAAAGACAACGTTAAACATACATGCCAAGAATACCTTAAAAATATTTATGGCAAAAATGTAGACTTTGAAAGCAAGAATATATATGACCTCATAGACGTTTGTTATGACGTATTATTTGAATATGCCGAAAAATACGACCCGGAACACTCAAGCGGTGCAAGCCTTTTTACTTATGCCAGAAAGGAAATGAAAAACAAAAAGGCCTTGTTTATTCTCCAGTCTTTGTCAGAGGAAGAAACTGCCATTCTCTACACAATGACTGATATCAATAATAACTATAAACCAATTTCAGAAAGAGAAGGCGTTCGTCGCCTGGAAGTAATGGGTTTCAATATCAAACGTGGAACTCTAAACTCTCGCCGCGAAGCACTTAAGAAAAAAGTCTGGTCTGCCCTATACGATACAGACTATAAATATGTCGCATAAAAAAATAAAAAACATTTTGCCAAAAAAAAGCTTTTATCACATAACACTAGTAATAATGAACCATATAGGAGGTAACGAATATGAAAAACACAAATTTCAGTCTGTTGGAACAGTTGGGAATTCCTTCTTATGAAAGAAAATTCGAAGATATAAATTTAAACTATGTTTTCTCACCTGAGGAAATAGAAAGGTTCTGCATAAAAAAAATGACCACACTTGCCATTATCTCAGAAATGGACCTTCCATATAATATACCTGCATATAACCACCTCAATATTATTCTGGTCAGCATTACAGACGTAAAGTTTAATAAATATTTATTTGATATGTACAAAAAAATTACACAGTATTGTGGAAGTCTTTGCATTGTAGTATTTGAGAAAAATGGGGCCTTAAAACTTGGAAACTGCAATGGAGTAAAATTTGTAAATAAAACTCCCTATTTTTCTGAAATTGTTTTTTCTCGATGGATTTATGAAGACTATATTACTCAAAAGGTCTACACTTTCTTTTCTAATTTCAGCACTCTGTTAAATAACGAAGATATATTATTAACAGATATTTACGAATCCATTTTCTGGTCAATATACAATATTAAATCGGAGTTCCTTTCTGAAGAACAGGTAAAAGAATACTTCAAGAAAAACTCTAAGAACAAAAGTAAATCCCCATTATTCCTGGACTATGTGCTTTCCACAAGTTTTTCAACCTACTGCCAGACAGAAGACCATGAACCACAACTTAAATATGAACTAAGTTCCGTATCTCGCGCCTGCAAACAATTTCCGGCATAAAGAATGAATAAACATATTTTACAATTACTTATTTTGGTAAGCCTGCTTTGTACAGGAACACAAAAACTGTGGGCCTTTGACAGACACGCAAAACCTTCTTTCACTGCAACCTGGTATCTTACCCAGACTGCCCCGGAATATAATGCACTGCCAAAAGGTAACCCTACATTAAGTGGCAGAGGTGACAGGGACGATATATCTGCTGGCAGCAAGTTCCTGTGGTATCTGTTCCGGGCAGACTCCAATAATGGGTATGATACAGACGAATTACACAACAAGTACCATCTGGACTCTCTCACTATTGTATACGACTATAACGAATATCTTAAGTACCTGCACAACTTTACTTACACCAGCCGATACGACTATCTGGATAATAACGACTTAAAAGGCATGAAGTCCTATATTTCAAAAGTCTATTCAAAAGATACCGTATGGAATAACTGGCTATTTACAATAGGAGATTAATAATCTTCCATCAATAATTACCGTTTTTTCAACATTTTTTCTCCCCAATATTACCGTTTTTTCAACATTTTTTTTGGTTAAAATTACCGTTTTTTCAATATTTTCCCATTTTTCCCCACCCTTTTTTCAGTGCACCCGCATTATAACTCCAAGCGCAATATTGCGCGCTTTTGCCCTATGAATCACGCCCGGGAGCCACTTTTATAAAAGTATTTTATAATCCGCTTACACTGATTTTTTCTTGCAAAGTCATTTACATTCTGCTAATATTTTATATACAACTGATTATCTAAAAGTTTAATTATAGAAAAGTGAAAAATTGAGAGAGGGTTTTATTCTATTTTTATAAGAGGTATTTTTCTATGAAAAAACTTTTTACTGTACTGGCTCTTCTGGCTGTAATGGGAACTGCAAAAATCTTTGCATTCGGTATTGGTGCTCAGGGTGGTTACCCACTTGGTGCTTCTGTTACATTTAAGGCTGATAACCTTCCTTGTATTTTTGCTGCAGATGTTTCAATTGGAAGCGTAACAGGCTTTGGTCTTACTGCTGACTGGTGGATTGCAAATCCTTCAATTCAGGGAACTTGGGGATACTTCTATGGCGTAGGTCTTGGTGGCAAAATGTACATGGGTGACGGATGGTCTTATCTTAACATTGGACCTCGTGCAGTTTTAGGAACAAACGTAAGACTTTTAGACAACTTCCTTGAACTTTATGTACAGGCTGTATATATGCCAACCTTCAATATCAATCTTAGCGGAGAAAGCGGACAGGCCGGATTCAACTGGGCAGGCTTTGGTGCTGCCGGCGGTTTCCGCATCTGGTTCTAACCCATGTCATTTTCGGGCTTGACCCGAAAATCTCTATACTAAAAAAGGCACTTCATCCGAAGTGCCTTTCTCATTTAACCCGCAGTTTGTTTTAGTGCTATTCGTCCTTAATTCCCATCTGTTTAAGGTACTCCACCACATCCTTCACCGTCTTAAACGGAACAAACTCTTCAAAGTGAATCCCGTAAAACTCTTCAACGCCCATCGACATCATCAATACCGAAAGCGAATCAAGTCTCAAATCTTCCAGAAGACGTGAATCCTCGGTCATGTTATCCACATTAACCTTTGGTGCTGTTTTTTTCACAATCTGCTTCAAATCATCAATAATCATCTCGTTTTCCTCGCCACAAAATCAGCTGCAAAAATCTCGCCGATAAAATCCTACTCCAAAGGCTCATCTTCACGGCGCAGAGGGAAGAACTCGTATCCAGCCAGCCATGGACCATTATGGCAGCCGCTAACCGGAGACATAATTACATCCTCATGATTGCACTCAATTCCATAAGCCTTTTCAACTTCGCGCAGCTCTGTAATAGCCGAAGGACCGGTATAAACATGGAACAGAATGTAATCCTTAGGGTCTCTGTCGCCAATCTTTTCTTTTATGATTTCGCAGGTTTTCTGCAAAGCCTTTTTCTGAGTTCTTACACTTGCAAGCGCTACAACTTCGCCGTTTCGGTCAAAATGAATTACAGGACAGATGCTCAGCATTTTTCCCATAAAGGCTTTTCCACCCTTAAGGCGTCCGTTATAAATAAGATAGTCAAGCTTGCCGTCAATTCCCATAAACTCCTGGCGTTCCTTAATCCATTCGATTTCCTTAACAATCTGCTCGGTTGGAACACCCTTTTCTACCATTTCGGCAGCCTTAATTGCAAGCAGACCTTCGTTAAACGCAGTGATTCGGCTGTCAATTACAGTAATCTTCATCTTGTCGGCAAACTCTTCACCAATCAAACGAAGCTCATTGTAAGTTCCGCCCAATCCGGAGCTGATGGCAATAATAATAAGCTCGTTGTAGCCTTTTTCGTAAAGCTCGTTGAACTGCTTTCTTACCTTTTCTGCATCAGGAATAGCAGTTTTAGGAAGATTATCCTTAGGATTTTCAATAGTTTCCTGCTGTCTGTAAAACTCAACCGGGTCTAAATCCGGGCCTTCCTCATATTCAACACCCAGGAAAGTAAGTCTTACTCGGATAATTCCGATATCATACTTTTTGTAACGTTCAGGACCGTATTCAATGCAGCCTGTAGAAGTACACATAACGTAACGTTTGTTTTCCATAAAAAAGATCTCCTAAGCTATATTATCACGCATTTTTCATTATTATTCTACTTTATTATCAACACCATACACACTTTTATTTTCTGCAAGATTCAAAAGCATTTTTGTAGTATTAAAGATAGACATTTCATTTGCCGCACCGTGAGCTTTAATTACAAGCTTTGATACACCAAGAACAAGACCGCCGCCCAGCGAATTAAAATCGTACATAGCCGCAAGCTGCCCCGCAAGCTCCAGATACTGCTGATTTCCAGTCTTCTTTCCAAGCTTTACAATATCAGTGATAAGCCGGCGCGCAATTCCTTCAGAAACCTTAAGCACCTGGTTACCTGCAAAACCATCGCATACAAGAACATCGCAGTCGCCCGAAAGTGAATTAGTTCCTTCCAGGTTACCAACAAAGTTCAGTTCTTTATCTGCCTTCAAAAGCTGATGTGTTTCCTTTACAAGTGCATTTCCCTTAGATTCTTCAGCCCCGTTAGAAAGAAGACCAACGCGAGGATTTTCAATCTTATACAAATCGTGCATAAGCTCCGCACCAAGATGAGCAAACTGAACAAGCATATCGCTCGAACAGTCGATGTTGGCACCTGTATCTACAACACACGTAAATCCGCCCTTTTCTGCCGGTAATATAGCGGCCAGCGCAGGTCGTGCCAGATCTGTTTTATGAAGATACATCATTGAACCAACAAGCAGCGCACCCGTACTTCCGGCATTCACCATTCCCACAACTTCATCATTATTCTTTACTTCTTCCAGCGCTTTTACCAGCGAAGAATTAGTCTTCTGTTTGATTGCCATAACCGGATGGTCAAAGTTAGTAATGCAGTCCGGC
Organism: Treponema sp.; assembly: GCA_016290335.1. Next base: position 58,799 of record JAEETM010000007.1, read on the forward strand.
GCATGGATGATTTTCACACGCGAAAGGTCAGCTCCCAGCTCTTTAAGTTTAGCTGATATAACACTTTCATCACCAGTCAGACAAACCTTAAGATTTGCAAACTCCGCCAGAGCCTTGCATGCTCCTGTAACAATCATCTCCGGGCCCTTATCGCTGCCCAATGTATCAATTACAACTGTATAAAACTTGTCCATTATTTTCTCCTATTCTGCCGACGCAAAAAAGCTGTATACATCCTGACCACCATCATAAACGGTAATTTCCAAATCAGGATACTTTTCAGAAATCATTTCTTCTGCCTTTTCTGCCTCTTCTTTAGTTACATCTTTACCATAGAATAGCGTAAAAAGCTCTTTATCTTCAATATCTTCCATATTAGAAACCATTTCCATAAGAGCCGCAAGCTTATCCTTCTGCACGCTTACAATTTTTTCGCCAAACATTCCAAGATAATCGCCCTTTTTTATATCCTTACCGCAAAGCTCCACATCGCGGATGGAAACAGCAACATCGCCGTATACTACATTTTCAAGAGCCTCCGTAACATCGCCAAGCATCTCTTCCACATCTTCAGCAAGCACATTTACAACCGCCAGCGCACTATAACACTGCTGCACCGACTTTGTAGGAATTACGTGGATTTGCGCCCCCGAATAAAGCTCTGCAGACTGCTGTGCCGTAAGGATGATGTTGGAATTATTCGGCAGAACAACAATATGGTCAGCATCAAGCTGCTCGTAAGCCTCCACAAAAGCCGAAGCCGGAGGATTTCCCGTCTGCCCTCCATCAATAATTATATCAGCCCCAAAGTCTGTGAAAACGCTCTTTACCCCTTCGCCATTTGCCACGCAGACAATCGCAATATGCTTATGAATCTTTTTTTTCTCTGATGATGATGAACCACCGGCTTTTGTACCGCCCGCCTTTCCTGCTGCCGAATCAGCCCCGGACTTTATAATCTCCTCGTGCTGGAGCGCCATATTTTCAATCTTTATCGTAAGGAACTCGCCATATTTTCTCAGTTCATTCAACACGTTCCCCGGATTCGGCGTATGCACATGCAGCTTCACAATATCATCTTCCTTAAACGCCACAACAGACTCTCCGCCCATCCCGTTCAAAAAGTTTATGATGATATTGATATCAAAATCTTCTATTGTACTGCCAGTTTCCTTCTGTACCTTCACCGTCTGCAGCCTGAGCAAGCACTCCGTACAATACCCAAACTCCAGCACACTATCCCTAGTAAATGCCGAAATATCCACCGCCGGCACGTTAGCCTTTTCGCTTGCTGTCCCCTCTCCAAACTCCGCATTCGAAACCGGCGCCCCCGTAAACCCGGTATTACTATCCGCCACCTCTTTACTCTCCGCCGGATCATACTTCGGATTTATCAATGTATGGAACATTCCGTACGCAATACTAAGGTACCCCGCTCCACCACTGTCTATAACATCCGCCTCTTTCAACGCCTGCAAAATATCCTTAGTCTTCGGCAGCGCAATTCTAGCTCCAAGAAGATGAGCCTTATAAAAATCTTCGATTGTTGAGTTTTCATTCAAGCAGTTCTTTGCATATTCAACAGATTCCCTGAAAACCGTGAGGATTGTCCCCTCTACAGGTGTAACAACTGCCTTGTAAGACTGTTCAACGCCTTTTTCATAAGCGGCAACAAGCTGATTTACGTTTACTTCATCAAAATCTTTAAGCCCTAACTGAATCCCTTTAAAAATCTGCGAAAGGATTACGCCAGAGTTACCCCGCGCACCCAGCAGCATACCGCGAGACAAAGCCGTTGCGACTTCACCAATCTTGTTTGAAGCAGCCATTTCTGCCTGTACAACCCCCGCAGAAAAAGTGCTGGTCATATTAGACCCGGTATCTCCATCCGGCACCGGAAAAACATTCAAATCATCAATGTTCTTACTGTTAGCCCGCAGGTTCTTCAATCCCCCGCCCAACATCCGCAAAAAAACTTCACCGTTTAAAGTCTTTGAATCCATAATAGATAAAATTATCACTTTTGAATATAAACTGAAACGAAACTCCCAGCAAATCCCGCCCGGGAGCTATTTTTTTTAGATTAAGTGCCCAAAACCTTGATTCCTTGAATGATACGGTTATTTTTAGTTATAATAATTTTACACAAATAAACGAGGCCCATTATGTCTAAAAAAAATAGATTTTGTATATTTTTAATGATTCTAATGCTGACTTCATCTTTCGTTATTGCAGATGAAAAACCTTTAAACATCAAATTATTTGGCAACGGAGATATCTTCAAAATAAACACAGTAGAAGAAAGCATCCTTTTCGGTACCGGCTTAGCTTTGAATGCCACCAGCCTTATCATTGAAAAAACCCGTGCCCCAGCTTTACCAGAGTTCCCTTATTATATAGAAGACATCAACATTCTGGACCAGAAACTCGCTTTCGCCTACTCAAGTTCTTTACACAAAATCTCCACAGTATCTTGTGTAGTCGGCATGCTCACCCCGGGAATCCTGGCCTTATCAACTGATTCCTCCGAATGGCTCACAATCTCCCTCATGTACGCCGAAGCCTTCCTGCTTGCAAACGGTATCAAGGAACTTACCAAAACCTTCGTTGCCCGCCCCCGCCCCTACATGTACTTCGACGGCTATCCTCAGAAAAAACTTGATGAAGGCGACTGGGATGACTCTTTTTTCTCCGGTCACACCGCCCTTGCCTTTACCGGCGCCGCTTTCACCAGCTACGTCTTTGCCAAATACAACCCCGACTCCCCATGGCGCTTTGCAGTAGCCGCCGGAACCTACACACTTGCCGCCGCTACCGGAATAATGCGCGTTGCCGGTGGAAATCACTTTGTAACAGACGTCCTTGTAGGTGCCGCAGTAGGAACCGCGTGCGGAATCCTTGTTCCATGGCTCCACACAAAAATCGGCGGTACACAAGCAAGTTCATCATCAGCTGCACAATCATCATCAGCAAAAACCTCCAGAGGTTTTTCCTCAATCGCGCCTCAAATCACCCCTTACAGCGTAGGTTTTTCCGTCAAACTGTAAAAAAGTGCATTGTATAGCAAGGTTTTTTTAGATTTTTCATTGTTTACCAGTTGAAACACTCCCCTCATTTCATTACAATATTTTGACGTATACATTTTTCAATATGGAAATACTATTTTTAAAGAGGTAACAATATGGCTTGGGATATTTCAAAAGTACGAAATATCGGTATCAGCGCTCACATTGACTCAGGAAAGACAACAACTTCAGAACGAATCCTGTTCTACTGTAACAAGATTCATCAGATTCACGAAGTTCGTGGTAAGGACGGTGTAGGTGCTGTTATGGACAGTATGGATCTGGAACGTGAACGTGGTATCACAATCCAGTCTGCCGCTACACAGGTTCAGTGGAAAGACATCACTATCAACCTTATCGACACTCCGGGACACGTTGACTTTACTGTAGAAGTTGAACGTTCTCTTCGCGTTCTCGACGGTGCCATTATGATTCTTTGTGCCGTTGCTGGTGTTCAGTCACAGTCAATTACTGTAGACCGTCAGCTCAAACGCTACCATGTACCACGCATTGCATTCGTAAACAAGTGTGACCGTCAGGGTGCTAATCCTGTTCGTGTAAGAATGCAGCTCCGCGAAAAGCTTGGTCTTAACGCTTACATGATGGAGCTTCCAATCGGTTTGGAAGACAAGCTCGAAGGTGTTGTTGACTTAGTTGCAATGAAGGCAATCTATTTCGACGGACCAAACGGTGAAGATCTCCGCATTGCAGAGATTCCTGCTAACCTTCAGGCAGATGCAGAAAAATACCGTGAAGAGCTTTTGGATGCAGCTTCTATGTTCGATGATTCTTTGATGGAAGAAATCATGGAAAAAGGTTATATGGACATAGATCAGGAAAAAATCATTGCAGCTATCCGTAAGGGAACTCTTGCAGAGCAGTTTGTTGGTGTATTCTGCGGTTCTGCTCACGTAAACAAGGGTATTCAGCCAGTTCTGGACGCTGTTATGCGCTATCTTCCTGCTCCAAATGAAGTTAAGAACGTTGCTCTCGACCTCGACAACAACGAAGCAGAAGTTGAACTCGTTTCTGACGAAAACCAGCCTTGTGTTGCTCTTGCATTCAAGCTTGATGATGGTCAGTACGGTCAGCTTACATATACCCGTGTTTATCAGGGAAAAATTAAGAAAGGTGAAGAGCTTTACAACACTCGTTCACGCAAGAAGTTCAAGGTTGGACGTCTTGTTCGTATGAATGCTGCTCAGATGGAAGATATTAATGAAGGTTCTGCCGGTGATATCGTTGCATTGTTCGGTGTAGATTGTGCTTCTGGTGATACATTCGTAACACCTGGAATCAACTATTCTATGGCTTCTATGTACGTTCCAGAGCCTGTAATCTCACTTTCTATTGAACCAAAAGACAAGCAGGCTGCAATCCAGATGTCTAAGGCTCTTAACCGCTTTACAAAGGAAGACCCAACCTTCCAGACATATACAGATGCTGAATCTGGTCAGACAATCATTAAGGGTATGGGTGAGCTTCACCTTGCAGTTTATGTTGAACGAATGAAGCGTGAGTACAAGTGCGAAGTTGTAACAGGTGCTCCACAGGTTGCTTACCGTGAATCTATTACTTCTCAGGGTGACTTCAACTACACACATAAGAAACAGACTGGTGGTTCCGGTCAGTATGGTCGTGTAGCTGGATTTATGGAGCCTTTGGCAGACAAAGACTACGAGTTCGTAGATATGATTAAGGGTGGTGCTATTCCTAACGAATACATCCCTTCTTGTGATAAGGGCTTCCAGAAGGCTATGAAAGAGGGTTCACTTATTGGTGCTCCTATTGTTGGTGTTAAGATTACAATCAACGATGGTCAGTATCACCCGGTAGACTCTTCTGATATCGCTTTCCAGACTGCTGCAATCGGCGCTTTCCGCGAAGGTTATGCAAAGGCTAAGCCAGTAATCCTTGAACCAATCATGAAAGTACAGATGACTGCACCAACTGAGTATCAGGGTAATCTTTTTGGTTTGATAAATCAGCGACGTGGAGTTATAATTGATTCAACAGATGAAAATAATACTTCAACTGTAAACTCTGAAATTCCACTTTCAGAAATGTTCGGTTTCTCAACTATCCTCCGTTCTTCAACTCAGGGTAAGGGAGAATTTACAATGGAATTCCTTAAATACGGTAAAGTTCCAAATGCCGTATCTGATGAATTACAGGCTAAATATAAAGCAGAAAAAGCAGCCGCTGCAAAATAATGACAAACAGTAGCAGGCATTTTGTTTTACATTTTGCCTCTACTGATTTTTAGGAGAAATTAGTATGGAAAAGAAAGATTTACTTGAGTATAGTCCTGTTCGTTATTTCGACAAAGCTACTACTGCATCACTCAAAGCTGGAGAAATGGGTCTTGTTTCTGCAAAAAAAGGTCTCGGAAAAACTTCTGTACTTGTACAGTTTGCTCTTGATGAACTTTTGAAAGGCAAAACAGTTGTTCATGTTTCATTTGACCAGCACTCTTCAAACGTAATTTCCTGGTATACAAGCGTTATGGCTGAAATTGCTAAGAAAAAGAACCTCAGCAACCTCAGCGAAATCAGCGAAGATATAGTTCGTAACCGTATAATTTTGAACTTCAACCGCGAAACCTTCACTTTGCCAAAGGTTGTAAAAACACTTAAAGCATTAAAAGAAGGTGGACTTAATATTGATGCTATCATCGTTGATGGTCTTGATATTGATAAGCGTCCTATTGAAAACATTAAGTGCTTCAAGGATTACATTGTTGAAGAAAACATCACAGCCTGGTTCAGCCTTACAAACGAGTCTCCTCTTCTTGAAGAAACTCTCCCAGTTGAAAAGCTCGACTTATTCGCAAGTGTAACTCACATCTTCCCTAACGGCGGCAACATCTACCTCGGTGTCCTCAAAAACGGCGAAGGCAAAGTTCCACTCGACTCAAAAACTCTTTTGATGAGCAAATAAGCTGTCATTGTCGTGCCTGACACGACAATCTTCAACAAAACACAAAAGGCTGCCCTTTCGGACAGCCTTTTTCATTTAACAGCGGCAAACTATAAGTTTTGCTGCTGATCATCCTTCCACGGAAACAGGAAACTGCGTAATTTTCTCGGTCCCAGAGTTTCCCTGTCTTCATAAATCAGCTCTTCCCACGGAATCTGCCTTCTTTCCTTTTTCGTCTTCAATTCAGGATGCTCTTCAAGATAATCATATTTATAAAGTCTGATTCTGAGTGCATTCTGCTTTGCAATTGAAATGCCTCCAATAGAAGGAGTAAGACCAATCAGCAGTACAGAAAGAGCCACCATCACAAGATTATTGAGCGCCAGCAGAATAGAATACCCGGTATTATCAAAAAAGATGATAAAGCACTTTTTGAGCGTTTTTCCAAACTTATTGTGCATAGTACTTCGGAGCGGAATAAACCACTGCAAAGAAAGCACAATAAAAATATCAATCCAGAAAAGCATTGCACCAACAAGCAGCCCAAAAATCGACTGCTGCTGAATAAAATAGTAATTCAGACTGTAGCCCGAAATAAAAATTATCGCCGCCAGAAGAATTGCAAACAAAACAGCATCCTTTATAACACCCGGAACAGCCTTAAAAAAGTCCAGAATAGCAATTCCCTTAAAATCCGCAATTTTTGCCGCAATTTCACCATATGCAAACGCAATAATGCAAAGCACAATCAGCCCCAGCAGCAAAATCCCCATCTGAACACTGTAAAAAACTACATCCGTGATGTTTTCCGAACACTTATTCGTAAAAAACGAACTGAGCAGCACAATCCCCAGCCCCGTAAACAAAAACAGTATATTAGTGATAACCACAGAAAGCAAATTGTCCCACGCATCACAAAAGTTTTTCTTTAAAATAAATCCATACATAATGGTTTAATATAATTGTTATTTCCAATATCGGCAAGCCCTGGCGGTGACTTCTGCTGTATTAAAACATACATTTAATCTGTCACCGCCTGCAATTTTGTATTACAAAATTGCACATTCTATCATAAGCCACTTAATTTTAATCACCAAACGTGATAGTATAACCCCATGCAGGACGACGGCATCAATTCCAGCATTTCTATGATTTCTCACATTCATTCGGAGGCGGCGGCATTTCTGGTGCAGAAACTGACTGAGAAGGGCTTGCCGGAACTGGCTTCATCGCATGGGAACATTTTGTTTCAGCTTTCACAGAACCCGACAATGACTATGGGAGAACTTACCAAACGAATTAACCGCGATAAATCCACTACAACTGTCCTTGTCCGCAAACTCAAAAACGCAGGCCTCATCCAGGTGCTTTCCGACAAATCCGACAAACGCAACAAGCTTCTCGCCCTCACCGAAAAAGGCACCGAATACACCCAGCTCACCGCCGAAATCTCCCGCGAACTCATCCAAACCTTTTATAACGGCTTTTCTGCCGAAGAAAAGCACCAGTTCTTTGAGTTTCTGAAACGGATTGAAGGGAACTTTTAGTTGTCATTTTTCCCGAGAAATACTATATTTTAAACGTAAAGTTTATCGCACAGAATAATAGTTCCAATAGTAGTAATTGTGTTTCTTAGTATGTGCGGTTGTTATTTGTGTTATTCTAAAACTAAGTATTTTCTTTACCATAATTCAGGCTTGATGTTGGACTTGCGCTGAAAAATCTTATCACTTATGAGGAAAGGTATGGAAAATTCTCAAAACAAACTCAAACTTTTTGAAAACAAAAAAATTCGCTATGTATGGAATGCCGAAGAAGAAGAATGGTATTTTTCGGTGGTAGATATTGTGGAAGTTCTTACAGGAACAGATCGTCCAAGAAAATATTGGAATGATTTGAAGAAAAAGCTTTCTATGGAAGGAAGTGACTTATCCGCTTTTATCGGACAACTGAAAATGCCTTCTTCTGATGGAAAATATTATTCTACTGATGTCCTTTCTACGAAAAACATTCTCCGTTTAATTCAATCAATTCCATCTCCAAAGGCAGAACCGTTTAAAATGTGGCTGGCTCAAATAGGTAATGATAGGCTGGAAGAATATGCTGATCCTGAAAAAGCAATCACCAGAGGTGCAGATTATTATCGTGCTAAAGGTTATACAGATGGATGGAAAAATCGTGGTATTGAAAAAGAATCTGAGTTTGCCATTCTGACAAATGAACTGACAAAAGCTTGGAGTGGTCTTTCAGTTCGAGAATATAAAGAATTGAAAGGTTTGAAGAAAGAGAATCTAAGAGACAACATGACCAATTTGGAACTTGTATTAAACATGTTGGCAGAAGTCTCTACAACCGCAATATCTAAAGTAAAAGAACCCGAAACTTTCGGTGAAAATATCAATGTTGTAAAAGAAGGTGGCTCAGTTGCCAAAAATGCCCGAAATGATATCGAATCCCGAATTGGAAAAACAGTAATTTCTGAACTCAATGCAACTGATAAACCTGCCCTAGATATAAAGGATAAATAAATCTCTACTTTCCCGTGTGCAGTTTTTACATCTATCCAAGTGACCCAAGTTTTGTGTAAACAAAACTTGAAGCGAGCGCAAAACAATATATCATAAAGATAAAATTATCTGCGCTCGCTACTTGACTTTAGTTTTATATAAAACTATTCTTACAGTATGAAACACACACGACTTATTAAAACCATCGCTTGTGCAGGAATAATCCTTATGCTGGCAGGCTGCACAACAAAAGATGGCGAAAAAAAAGATTTGTCAGCAATCCCAGAGGCTATCGTTTCTTTCTTTAAGAAGGATGGCAAGGCTAAAAACAAAGACGACGGTAAACCCGCAAAAGACGATAAAGCTGTCAAAGACGACAAGAGTTCCAAAGATAAAGGAAAAACAGAAAAAAAGGCAACCGAAACCGATACTTCAAAAAAGAAGACCGAAACAAAGCCTTCATCATCAGATACAAAATCAACTGCTGAAGAAACTCACACAGGATCTTCAATTGCAGTCTTCGTACCTGGCATCATGGCAGACAGCCCAATCTACGCAATGCTCGCCGACGGTGTAAAAAATGCCGTAACCCAGTACAACTACGACAAAAAAGCCTCAGACAAAGCTGAGCTTTACATTCTTGAAGCTGGAACAAACCAGGCACAGTGGCCTACAAAACTCACTTCACTCGCCGCTACTAAAAAGTATGATGTAATCATTTCGTCTAACCCTTCCCTTCCAGAGCTTGTAAAACCAATCATCAAGCAGTATCCAAAACAGAAGTTCATTCTTATGGATGCCGAACTCGAAGGAAATCCGAACGTTTATACAATGCGCTACAACCAGTACGAGCAGGCATATCTCACCGGTTACATTGCCGGCCTTATGTCAAAAAATCACAAAGCCGCTTTGATTGCCGCTCAGGAATATCCTGTTATGAACGAAATCATCTATCCATATTTCGAAAAAGGATGTAAGGCTGCTTATGCTAAAACAGAAGTTGCAATCCGAATTGTTGGAAACTGGTACGATGCAAATAAAGGTGCCGTAATTGCTGACTCTCTCATAAACAACGGCTTTGATGTACTTCTTCCAATTTGCGGCGGCGCTTCTCAGGGCGTTATCAATTCTGCAAAAAACAAAGGCATTTACGTTACCTGGTTCGATAACAACGGATTTGAAAAAGCTCCTGGCACAATCATTTCAAGCACAACTCTCAAACAGAAGGAAATGGCTGATATTGTTACAGCAAACTATCTTGCCGGCATTCTCGAATGGGGTAAAGCCGATATGGTTGGCGTTGCAGACAAGTACGTTGCTTTTGTACAGGATGATCCAAACTACATCAGCACAGTCCCTGAAAAAATCCGAAAGAAGATGGCAAAGGTTGTTCACTCAATCGAAACCGGTAAACTCGACGTAACAAAATAGTTTTACAAAATCACAAAGGGCTGGAACTCAATCCAGTTCTTTGCGGGAACATTTTTCTTTTCTCAATTATTTTTTTAGACGCGTATGAATCTCGAACTGCAGAATATCTATGTCCATTTTTCTCACAAATCAATCCTTAACGGTATAAATATATTTTTTAAAGAGGGACAGATTCATGGCCTTCTCGGCGAAAACGGTGCCGGAAAATCTACAACAGCAAACATCATCAGCGGCGAACTAACTGATTATACAGGCTCTCTCCTGCTCGACGGCAGCAAAGCGTTTTTCTCTGATTCACGTGCCGCAATCAAAAATGGAATCTGTTATGTTCACCAGACGCCAATGCTCGCCAAAGAGATTTCCATAAAAGAAAACCTTGTTCTCGGCCTGAAAAATATTGATAAACAAAAGATTCTGGACCTTGCCGCCCTCTGGCTCAAAGACATCCCGCTTTCTACGCTTGTAAAAAATGTCGGTTCAGACACCCGCTTTTTTGTAGCCCTCACCGGGGCGCTTCTAAAAAATCCACGCTTCCTTATTCTTGATGAACCTTCCGCCCTTCTCGACGACTCTCAGCGCGATTTTCTTTTTACCAACATGCGCCAGCTTGCCAGGGATGGAATGAACATTCTCCTCATCACTCACAATCTTCAGGAAGCACTCAAATACTGCGACACAATCAGCGTTCTCGAAGACGGCCACATTGTTGAATCAGAGCAGTATCTTAAAAAAATGGAGATGATAAATAAAAGCGAGCTTGCCGCGCTGGAGGCAGTTCAAAAGCAGAGTGCAGTTAGTATTTCTGATGATGATACGCCTCAATCTTCACTTACACTTGAACTCAAAAATGTTACCTCCCGCCCTTCCGACAAACCCGCTCTTTTCGACATCAATTTTTATGTCCGCCAGAAAGAAATAGTTTTAATCCAGGGCCTACCCGAAGATGGTACCGGTACTCTCGAAGATTTACTCACAGGTTTTCAGCCTCACCACACAGAAGGCGAAGTTGTTTTCTCTGATGATGATGACGTAATCTACAGCTGCAACTTAAAGGCAAAAAAGCTCACAGCAAAGACATTGCGCCACTCCATCATCCTCAAAAACGGAAAGCCCCTAAAAACCGGCATTATCCCGACCAACAGAAAAAGCCGTGGTGCCGCAGCCGGAATCTCCATCAGCGATATGATTCTCACCGGCCGTGAAAAAGTTGAAAAGTCCACCGTCCAAACCATCATAGACGCCGCAAAAGTCAACATCACACCAAACGAAAAGGTGCGTAACCTTTCCGGCGGCATGCTCCAGCGCCTCATCTTAAACCGCGAACTTTTCGGTACCCCTGAACTGCTCATCCTCTGCCACCCGCTCCAGGGCCTCGATTTCAACTCCAGCAACGAAACCTGCGACATCATAGAAAAAGCCGCCTCTAACGGAGCCATGGTACTTGTAATTACCTCCAACGGTTACCTCAGAAAAATTGCCACCCGCACCTACCGTCTCACCGGCGGCCACCTTGAACAGGAACAGCCTGACTGCGAACCTGCCAGTGCCATCACTAGTTCCAACACCACCGGCACCACAGTATCACAACCTTCTCTGGAGGCCTGCGTATGATTTTCTACAGCATCGGAATAATCTTAGCACTTACCGCCCTCTACATGACCGCCGGCACCGGAAACGCAATCTGTCTCAAAAGCGGAAAGTTCAATCTTGGCGGCGAAGGCCAGATCTACGCAGGCGGCTTTGTCTGTGCAGTTCTTCTTGATTCATTCGGCAGACACGGAGTTCCAGCCTTTTTTGCAATCACACTCGCCTTTCTTGCAGCTGCACTCATTTCTACCTTACTCGTGCTCATCTCCACCCTGCTGGAAAAAAAGCGAGGCGCAAACTTCCTTCTCACTTCATTCATAGTTTCATCCGCAATCATCCCGCTTATAGACGGCTTAATCGCAGGTCCTTTCAAAGGTGATGGAGGCAACCTCATCGCTACAAACTACATAATCGAAAATTACCGCTTTGCTTCTATATTACCGCCATCATCGTTATCACTTTATTTTTTCGTCGCAATCATTTTGTGCATCGCTGGCGGTCTTTTCATTTACCGCACAACCTTCGGAAAACAAATCTGCATCTACGGTCAGGCAAAAGAGTTCGCCCTTTACACCGGTCTTTCAGAAAATGCAATCTTATATTCAGCTACAGCTGCTTCGGGTGCCTTAAACGGAATCACCGGAGCCGCCGCCATTATGAGCACTTACTTTTTCTGCTCCCCGGGCTTCTACGCAGGGATGGGCTGGAACGCACTTGCAGTCGCAATGATTGCCCGCCTAAATCCGTTTTTTGTAATTCCTTCAAGCATATTCCTCGCAACGCTCACCACCGCTGCCGACCAATATGCCCTTTTCCATAATTTTGATTTTGACATCAGCGGTCTGATCCAGGCCGTAATTATTTTTGTAATCGCGTTCCCTCTAGTGCTGCCGAAGAAATCAAGTGGTAAAAAAGCTGTCACACTCCAATTAAAATCCCACGGAGGCAAAAAATGATACTGAACTTCCTTTCATTTTCCTGCCCGCTCCTTCTCGCCTCCACCGGCGCACTTTTCAGCGAATACACCGGAACGCTCGCACTTTTCCTGGAAGGCTTTATCAGCTTCTCCGGCTTCCTCACTTTTTACTTTACCGTTCTCACCGGATCTGTTGCCGCAGGCCTTTCCCTAGGAATGATGACGGGCTTACTCCTCGTTCTTCTTCTTGCCTGGATTACAGAAAAGTTCCACGCAAATCAATTTATTGCCGCCCTCGGAATGAACCTGTTTTTCTCTTCAATCATTTCCTGTATCTCAAGCTTTGCATTTAAAACCCGTGGTGTTCTTACTTCTCCAGCTTTTATGTTTGACGTAACTAACATCGAAATCATTTCTATCATAATCACAGTAATTCTCATAGCCGCTGCAATCTTCGTTTTGATTTTTACTCAGCCCGGTATTTACTTCAGAATCACCGGCACCTCATCAGATGTACTCAAAGTTAAAGGTGTAGACCCAAGCGGTTACCGAATCGCAGCCTGGGTTGTATCTGCATTTTTCGCATTTGCTGCAGGCTCACTTCTCACTCTCAGAATCTCTTCGTTTGTACCAAATATTTCAAGCGGCAAAGGATGGATGGCTCTGGCAGCAGTCTTCCTCGGCAAAAAGAAACCGTGGAAAATCTGCCTTTATGTTCTTCTTTTCTGCGCCGGTGATTTTATTGCCGCCAACATCCAGAATTACATCCCTGCAATTCCAAGCTCAATTCTTCTTTCATTCCCGTACATAATTGCAGTAATGCTTTCCTGTATAAAATAAGCTGATTAAAGATTCAGGCTTATAAAACTATCCAACATATTCTTCAACAATACTCAAAACAGGTTCTAAATAAGTTGGTCCAAAAAGATTCAGGTGATTCAGCAGCTGATAAAGATTATACAGATCCCTTCGGTTTTCATACCCCGGTTCAAGCGGATTTGCTTCACGGTATGCCTCGTAAAATCTTTCAGGGAAACCACCGAACAACTCTGTCATTGCAAGGTCTACTTCTGCGTGCCCTATATAAACAGCCGGGTCAATCAACATTGCCTTACCTTCAGGTCCGCACATTACATTTCCATTCCAAAGGTCTCCATGGAGTAAGCTTGGACTAACAGGCTCAATCAAAAAGTCTTCCAGATGATCAAGAAGCTTTGTAATCTGCGTACGGTTACTTTCTCTAAAATATGAATCCGCAGCCTTAAACTGTAGCGCAAGTCTGTAATCACGGAAAAACGTAATCCATTTTTCAGCCAGAGTATTATCCTGTGGACGCGCACCAATAAAATTATTCTGGAAAAATCCAAACTTACCGGTTACACTACCCGCAGCTACCTCATCATCCTTTGCCGCAATTTTCATTATCTTTTTCGTATCTGCCTTATGAAGAGCCGCAAGCTCCTGAGCAAAAACTTCCCAATAATCAGCGCGCGGTTTTGCACTCTTAATAAATTTTAAAAGCAGAAAGCTGTATCCAACTTCTTCGCCATCATCAGTTCCCGTACAAAGAATCTCCGGTGTTTTGATTGTACCTGTCGCTTCAATTGCAGAAAGCCCCGCTGCCTCGGCTGTAAAAAAATCAGCATTAGATTTTGCATTTGCTTTCATAAAGATGCGGTCACCTGTATTCAGCGTGAGCCCATAAGCCTTATTTATATCGCCGCCGGAAAGACGGTCTGTTCGTGTAATTGCTACTGAGTTTCCAAACATCGAAACCAGTGCCTGCGCCAGTGAAGTATAATTTTGTGGAAGTGTAATATTCATGCTATTATGTTATCAAGATTTTTATGGAAGGTCGAGTTAGTAATCCAACTGCCCGTTGATTTTTTCTCAAAAATAAATTGTTAGGAATATGTACAATAATCTGATATATTAAAAACATCCTTAGTGCGCACAAGGAAATCTTTTATACGAGGTTTTATAAAATGTCTTTAGGAAACAACATCAAACAATTCAGAAAGGAACTGGGAATTACTCAGGAAGAACTGGCAGCTCGTCTTTTTGTAACAAGTCAGGCTGTAAGCAAATGGGAAAGCGGAGCTGGTCTCCCGGATACCGCACAGATTGTTCCGCTTGCAAAAGCTTTGAACTCAACACCAGACGCACTATTTGGATTTAATTCAACCGAATACGATTCTGAATACGCCAACAAAGTCTGCTTCGAAGCAAATCAAATCCGCGACCAGAAGGATGTATCAAAAGGTTCAGTAGAAGCTGTAGATTTCCTTGAAACAAAATGTCAGGAAAATCTTTTCAACTATGGAATCCTTACACGCTATGTTCAGGCTGTTGCACACATGAGCCGTTTCGTAGATTGTGCCGGACTTTTTGCTGGAGAAGATGATAACGCAAAATGGACTTCTTATGTAAAAACAGCTGAGTTCAGAGCCCAGCAGGTTATCCGCTATTCTGGTGATAAAGAGCTTGCCGAAAAATGTCACTACGCTCTCTGCTGGATTTACTGGCACGAAAAGAATTATGACAAAGGCCGTGAGCACCTTGGAGCTTTACCGTCAATCAGCAGCAACATGCTTCGTGAAACTCTTTCTTCTTACTACGCTTATGTTGAAGATGGAATGGATGCCTTGAGAGATTCTGTACGTGAAAACTATCAGAACTTTGTTCGTGCAATCAACAAGCAGTTTGTTTATTCTGCCGAACAGTTTATGTGGGAAGGAACACTTGAAGAAGTTGAAGCTAACTGCCACTGGGCTCTCTCTGTAATGGATAAGTTTATGGAAAACGAAAAGATGCGTGCTTACTGTCAGGGCTTCTACCGCGACACCGCAAAATATCTTATTGCCGCTTACCTCCGAAACAACCAGCCGGAAAAAGCTGCAGCCGAATGGAAATCTCTCGTCCAGAAAATTGATGATTACGTAACTTTCTGCGACAAAGTAAACACCCAGGACAAATCTCAACTCTTAAAGGATTTTGGCGAAAAAGGAACTGAAAACATGCTCCACTATAATCGCGCCTTTGCCGATTCCAAAATCGTCTTTATGCTCGACCAGCTAAAGAGCTGGTGTAATGGAGAAGTTTTTGCCAGGTTTAAGTCGCTGATTCAATAAGCTTGCAAAGCCTATTATTCCAAATCAACATCACCATCAGTACAAGTAACTTTTGTAGCAGTTATACCGTTCTTCCAGTTTGTTCCTTTTGTAAGCGTATTCCATTGAGCTGAAGTACCTGCATAAGACAAAGAGTTAAGCTTGCTTGAATTGTAGAACAGGTAATTTGCTATGCTTGTAACACTTGTACTGATTGTTACAGTCATATTACTGCTTGAACTTGTAGCTGTAATTCTTCCAAAAGGTGAATAACCATAATTGCTGCCTGTATTAGTTCCAAGACTGTAATTTCTTCCTATGTAAAGCTCTTCTATAGGACAGTCATAGAAAAGACCATATCCTAATCCAGTATTACTGGTAGCTTTATATCCTAATGAAAGAGTTTTCTCTCCATCTTCAATTATCACCTTCTTCAAGCCAGTACATCCAGTAAACACACCGTTTTTAATATCCTCAACATTAGCAGGTATTGTTATTTCTGCAAGTGAAGAACAATCGTAGAATACACCAAAATTCATAATTGTTACACTATCTGGAATCACAAAGCTTGCAAGGTTTGAACAGCCATAGAATGCCCGACCTCCTATGCTTGTTATTTGTGCATCATGATCAATTGTAACAGAGGTAACTCCCGATGAATTATATAATAAATAGTCTGGTATTGCAGTAACATTTTCTCCTATCACTACCACCATATTAGTTGATTGATTTCTTGCAAATGGTGAATAACCGTAGTATTGTGCACTATTGCCGGTAGTCCAGGTTAGATTCCTTCCTATATGTAACTCCTCTATAGGACAATCGTAAAAAAGACCTTTGCCTGTAGAATTACTGCTGTAGGTATTATATCCAAGAGTAAGAGCTTCAGTTCCGTCTGCAATAGTAACATTCTTTAATCCTGTACAACTGTTAAATGCACCGTTTCCTATGCTTGTTACGCTTGCAGGTATCGTAATTGCTCCAAGTTTTGAACATCCACTGAATGCATAAGCTCCTATACTGGTTACACCATTTGGTATTGTTAAGCTTGTAAGCTTTGAACAGCTGTTGAACGCATAAGTACCTATGCTTGTTATTTGTGCATCTTCATCAATCATAACCGATGTAATTCCAGAGGACAGATAGAACATATAGTCTTTTATGTCGGTCACATTTTCTCCGATTGTTACTACCATGCCTGTAGATTGATTTCTCGCAAAAGGTGAATAACCGTAGTATTGTGCACTATTGCCGGTAGTCCAGGTTAGATTCCTTCCTATATGTAACTCCTCTATAGGACAATCGTAAAAAAGACCTTTGCCTGTAGAATTA
>JAEETM010000049.1 GCA_016290335.1 Treponema sp.
AAGCTCGTGTATTTCTCTGTCATTCTTTTCGAGTGCAAGATTGATTTTTTCATTATTTACGATTGGCGGAACAATAATTATTTCAACATCAGAATTATCAGAAGGCTGCGCACCAGGTAACTGTTTGTCCTCACTAACAAACTTGAGCTGTCTGCTTATCCCGCTTACCGCCAGCAGCACTACACGTTTTGGTTCACCATCAGACTGCTGCCCCACAATGCACCCCTCCATCAGTCCCTGTCCTTCCCGTTCTTCACTAACAGCGGTTAATTGTTCAAGAACCAGCTGCCCCTTTTCAAGAGCATCTATGGCAGCCATGCAGTAGAGATTTGCAATTTTTTGATTAAACGGCGGGAACATACTTTGCTTAGTGCCAGTTCCTCATTTCAACGGTGTCATCAGCTTTTACAACAAAAACGATTGGCTTGTTTTTTGTAAAGAGTCCGTTTTCTACAACTCCAACAATACCGTTAATTTTATCTTCCATTTCGGCAGGATTTATAGGCTTTTCCCATTTGCAGTCAAGAATCTGGTTTCCGTTATCTGTAATTACAGGACCACACTTTCGCACACCTTCGCGAAGAACACAGGTTGCGCCAAGCTCTTTTAAAGCGTTTGTAACAGGAATCCGTGCATCACCAATAATTTCTACAGGAACCGCAAAACCAGTTCCGATTGTTTCAACAGCCTTTGTAGAATCGGCAACTACAACAAAAATCTTTGAATTATATTCAACAATTTTTTCTCTTACATGAGCACCGCCACCACCTTTAATACAGAAGCAATCCGGTGTAACTTCATCTGCACCGTCAATTGCAAGGTCGAGCTTTCCGCCGATAACCTTATCGTTCATAGAATAAACCGGAATCCCCAACTCCTGGCACACATTTTCCGTCTGAAAGCTCGTAACAACAGCCTTAATGTCATGTAAGTCACCATTAACAATATGTTCAGCAAGTCTTTTTACGGCAGGCATAGCAGTTGAACCGGTTCCAAGACCAATCTTCATTCCGCTGAAGATGTAGCCCTTTTCTATAAGTGTATCAATTGCAGTATTTGCAACTAAAGTTTTCTGTTCTGATTGTGTCATCA
This sequence comes from Treponema sp., assembly GCA_016290335.1. The sequence goes on from JAEETM010000049.1 coordinate 1,093, forward strand.
TTATCCTCTTTTTTAAAAAATTGTATCTATTATGTTATTATCTTCAAAATCCATTCCGGTAAAAAGCTTAAACTGTCTGTAGGCCTGGTATTCAAGCATACGGTAACCATTTTCTACACGACAGCCTGCAAGCGTAGCCCTTTGCATCACATGTGTTATTGCAGGCTTACAGATTATATCAAACAAAAGTTCATCGCCCCTGAAGTTATAAAAAGGAATCGGGTCCATAACATCATCATCACTAGGATTATCCTTTTCCATACCAACCGAAGTTGCCTGAATAATAAGGTTAGAATATTCATCAAGCAGAGAAGCACAGGAAGGTTCAAGCGGACTATATTTAAAGCCATACTTTTCTGCAAGCTGGCGTGCATTTTCTACAGTTCTGTTAAAAATGCACACACGTGCCCCCATCTGTTTAAGCACATAAGCAATTGCCTTTGCAGAACTACCTGCTCCTAAAAGCGCAACCTTTTTATGCTTTATTCTGAATGGGCCTAAAAACTCCTGTAAGGCACGCTTAACACCATAGACTTCTGTATTATAACCAACCCAGCCATTTTCCTTTTTTACAATTGAATTACAGGAACCAATCTGTGCAACCTCAGGCGACTGTTCTTTAAGATAATAAATTATAGATTCCTTATGAGGTATTGTAATTGACATTCCGTTTATTCCAATTTGATTTGCAAAATTAATTGCCTCCGTAATAACTGGTGAACGGACTGGGATATAAACTGCATTTAAACCATTTTTTTTATAACCGACATTATGGACTTCCAGACTCTTTGTTTTTGTTGCAGGCCATCCTGTAATTCCAAAAATCTTAGTTTCTTTATTGATGGCCCTGAAGTTGTAAAGATTATTCAATGTAATTGGATCAAGGTGACCGATAGAAGCTGTATTTTCCAGAGTTTCTTCCGGGGAAGTATATGTAAGATAAGAGTTAGTGAAGGCTGACAATATTCTGGACGGCATACCTTCAACACCAAGAGCGCAAAGGATATGCTCGTAATCTGTCATCTCGGCTGCTTCCTTGAACATATTTGAAACATCAGAAAGCTTGTTTACTTTAAATACAATTTTTGGAATCTCATAACCGGTTTTACGCATATCTTCGCAGCGCTGGCGGATATTAAAAACCGGTCCCTGCATATTGTGATAGCTTCTGATGATTTTTACACCGAAAGCCATCGCCGCATCCTGAATACTTGGAATGTGGTAATCATCTTCGAAATCTACATAAGCAAAGTTTTTTGCCCTGTCCTGATTTGCAAAAGCAAGCGCACGTCCAAAAAGGTTCGTTCTTGAAAACTCACCGCTTGTGAACTTGCCACCGTCAATATCACGCCTGATTGTAAGAATACACGGCTGGTAAATCATGGAAGGAAAACGCCTTACATAAAGCTGCTCATCCTCATTAAGATAATCTACCCTGAGTTCAACAAGATCAATATACTTCTGATATTTCTGAACAAGCTGAACGTTCTCTTCAAGAGTTTTACAGGATAATGTCATACAAACGAGCGGCTGACTCATAGCGTTCCCATTCTGATTTTATCTTATTCAACTACTAATCTTGAATTAACCTTATCTACAACGTAAAGAATAAGAGTTGTTCCTTTTGCAACCGAGTATGGAATTGTTACGTTTCCACCCGGATGATTAAAGTTAAGGATTGTGTAAGAGTTTCCTTCTTCCGGTACGGCTTCAAGTCTCATAGGTACAGGATAAGGATAAGAAGCAATCTTTGCCTGGAATATTCCGCTGATGTTTTCATCATCAGATTTATCAGGTAAAGCCATTTCTACAGTTACACGGCTGTAATTAGGAATATACTCATCATCAATCTGCTGCTGGCTGACAACAGTTCCAGCCTTTTCATTATCTTTTGCAACATGACCGGTAATATCAAATACAATCTTACTACGCGCAATTGTCTGCAAAAGGTCGTTTATGCTCTGACCGATTACATAAGGACGTCTTGTGTTTTCATAGTTTGGACCACGGCTTACTACAAGCTGTACTGTAACCGGCTTTGTGATTTTTGTACCCTCAGGTGGTTCCTGTTCAAGAATTGTTCCCGGGTCAGAAAGGTCCGGTTTATATTCAGGTTCTGCAAGAACAATAAGAGGCTTTGTCTGGCCGGCAAAAAGTGTCTGTAAGGACATCCTAACATCATCAAGATTTTTACCAACATAAGTTCCAACTTCATCAACAACAATACCGCGGCTGATTACAAGAGAAACTCTGCTGTAGCCTTTTACAATTGAACCTGCAACAGGCTCCTGTTCAAGGATTTTTCCTTCATCATCAGGATTTTCTGAATATCTTAAGGTTATGCGCGGATAAAGCTCTTTTGTCTGCATTTCGAGCAAGGCTTCGTCCCATTTTTTTCCAACAACATTCGGTACAAGAACCTGCTCTTCGCCTTTAACGTTTGCAAAAAAGATTCCGACACAGGAAAGTCCCATAATGAGCAGAGTCAGAATAAAGGTAATGATGATAACCGGAATACTGCTCTGGAAGGTGGCAAAGCTTTCTGCAAGAGTTTTGCGGACTTTTTTAGCTTTGCCTGTTTTTACAGAATTATCTTTATCATCGTATTTATCTTCATTATCGTATTGTTCACTTTCAACAGACACTTCACTGTTAGTTTCACCAACTTCAATTTCGCTGTTATTGAAAGAATCTTTTTCTTCACTTTCTACTGAATCATCAGTTTCTTTATCATCAACTTCATTCATAGCTTCTTTCTGCAAAACATTTTCGTTTTCATCAGTAATCTTTTTTCTAGCCATAATAATCCTCAATCACTCTATTGTAAAATAGTGCCCACAAAGTTTCTTGCACCATTCATAAAATCCTTATAATTCATCTGGTTCTTTCCCTGACGCTGAAGTGACGTAACGCAAAGAAGTCCATCGCCGGTTTTTATAAAAATACCGTTTGGTTTGCTGTAGCTTACAACCTTACCGGCAGGTTCTCCGGAAAAGTCACCTGTATTTATGCCCGCATTTGCAAGCTGCTGTTCAGTAAGCACCTTTGAACATAATATTCTTAAAGGCTGTCCGTTTTCAAGTGTCCAGCAGCCAGGTTCAGGAAAGTAAGCCCTGATTTTTGCTTCTATTGATTTTACCGGAAGCTTCCAGTCAATCTTTCCGTCTTCTTTTTTAATTATATTTGTGTAGCTTGGCTCCCCTGTCTGCTTTGCACCTTCAGGAAGCTTTCCATTTTCTACTATTGATTTTATAACACCGCAGATTAAATCTGCACCAGTTACCGCACTGTCATCTAAAAGAGATTTTGCAGTTTCTTCACCATTTAGTTTTACAATCTGCTGGGCAAGTATGTCGCCTTCGTCCATTTTAAGCGAAAGAGTTTGAATTGAAACTCCTGTTTCTGAATCTCCGTTAAGAATTGCAGCAGGAACAGGTGTACACCCCCGGTATTTTGGAAGCAAAGAAGGATGAAGATTTATTCCACCAAAAGGAAAAAGCGCAAGAAACTTTGGACCAAAAATGTGACCATAAGCAAAACAGACAAGTAAATCTGCATTCAAGGCCGAAACTTCTTCACGAGCCTGTGAATCAAGATGCTCTGGTGTAAAGCATGGGATATTGTGTTCGATTGCATAAGCTGCTACTGGTGTTGGTGTAAGCTCTTTATGACGTCCTTTTGCACTTGGCGGATTTGACAAAACACCGGCAATTTCAAAGCCATATTCCTTCTGGTTTTCAAAGAGGATTTCGAGAGTTTTTCTTGAAGGCTCCGGGCTGCCGGCATACAGTATCTTCATTATTCAGTGCAATTCCTATTTATTCTTTTTGCTTTCTTTGGCTGCAAGCTTTGCCGCAATCTTTCTTGCTTTAGCTTCTTTTTCAGCACGCTTTTGAGCCGCACGTTCTGCACGCTTTTTAAACTGTGCAGTAGTCTTTTCTGCAAAATCCTTATCGCCACGGTCGATGTAAAGAATACCGTTTAAATGGTCATATTCATGCTGGATAATTCTTGCTAAAAGTCCGTCAGCTTCAAGGGTAAAAGGCTTGCCGTTTTCATTAAGTGCCTGAACAGTAACCTTGTCTGGACGGGTTATTGTTTCGTACACCTGCGGAATGCTAAGGCACCCCTCTTCATAATCACAAAGAGTTTCTGAAGTTTTAATTATCTGCGGATTAATAAAGGTGCGTCTTACATCATCATCAGCCATAGCAACAAAGAGACGCAGGCTTTTTCCAACCTGTGGACCTGCAAGACCAACGCCCTGTGCCTCTATCATTGTGTCGAACATATCGTTTACAAGCTGTCTGATTTCGTCATTTACTTCTTTTACAGGCTCCGCTGTTTGTCGTAATATATCTTCTCCAAGCTTCGTAATATCAAGAATCATCTGCTTCCTCTTAAATCTTTTTCCCGATTATTAATTTATTCTCAAACGGGCTGCTCTGGAGTGTCCGTCTAATCCTTCTATATCTCCAAGGAAACCAGCTGCAGCACCACTTCTAAGTACTCCGTTCTTTCCTTCTTCTACACGCAGAGTTGTTACAGTCTTAAGGAACATTCTAACACTCAAACCGCCGGTAAACTTTGCAGAACCAGAAGTAGGAAGTGTATGATTAAGACCGGCAGCATAATCACCGAATACTTCTGCAGAATAGTGACCGATGAACAGAGAACCGTAATTGTGAACTGCATTAACAATCTTTTTTCGTTCTGATGTACTTTCCATTGCAATTTCAAGGTGTTCTGGTGCTTTTTTATTTGCAATTTCAACAGCCTGTGCAAGAGAATCTACCAGAATGATTTTTCCATAGGTGTCTATACTCTGACGTGCAATTGCTTTTGTTGTAAGAGTTTCAAGCTGGCGTTCAATTTCGTCGCTGACTTTCTGAGCAAGTTCTTCATCATTTGTAACAAGAACCGGCTGAGCAACAACATCATGTTCGGCCTGTGCAAGAAGATCTGCGGCTACCCAAACAGGATTAGCAGACTTATCTGCAATTATAAGCACTTCTGTAGGACCGGCAATCATATCAATACCAACACTGCCATAAACTGCTTTCTTTGCAGCGGCAACAAACTTATTTCCAGGGCCAACTACAACATCAACCTTAGGAATAGATTCTGTTCCGAATGCCATAGCTCCAATTGCCTGACTTCCGCCAACTGCATAAAGGTGATTTACACCACAGATATAGGCAGCAGCCATAATTCCTTCATCTGCATAAGGTTTTCCACCAACATAAGCCTTACCTACAATTCCACTTCCTGCTTTTTCTGCATTATCCTTGTCGTCCGGGTGAACTCTTGGTGGTGTACAGATGATTACGTTTTTAACACCGGCAGCAACAGCAGGAGTAACTGTCATAATTACTGTAGAAACAAGCGGAAAACGGCCTGCTGGAACATAACATCCGGCTACATCAACAGGAATTGTTTTCTGACCTGTAAAAATGCCGGGTTCAAGTTCTTCTTCAAAATCGGTAAATGATTTTCTCTGTCTTTTTGCAAAGCGCAAAGCTAAATCGTGTGAATAAACGAGTGCATCGTAAACATCGCGGTTCTGAAGCTTCATTTTTTCTGCAGCCTTCTGTAATTCTTCCTGCGGAACTTCAAATACAGCTGGAACTGAAACATCAAACTTATTTCCATAGAGACGCAATGCAGCATCTCCACGCTTCTGTACTTCTTCAAGAACAGAGTTTACAACTTCGTTTGAGTCGCCAAAAGCACGTGTTGCAAAAAACTCCTGTTCAACTTCATCATATTTCTGAATCTTAATCATTTTATTTTTCCTTATGTCTTCTATCTAATTCATCGTAAACATCCTGCCAGGTAACACCTTCCTTATACATAAGGACATTTACAAAATAAAGCAAATCGGCTGCTTCCCAGATAACTTCATCTTTTGTATCTGCTTCGCATAACTCTTCTGCTTCTTCTTCTACCTTTTCGCGTACACGTTTTGCATCTAAGGTGGCGGTATATGAACCAGGCTTAGGATTTGCAAACCTGTCGGCGATTATGTTGTACAATCTTCCCATTGAAGATTTTTCCTGAGGATCGCTGCCAAAACAAGTCCAGGAACCGGTATGACATGCAGGACCTGTTGGAATTACTGTTGCAAGAACACAATCGCGGTCGCAGTCAGCACGCATTTTTATAACTTCAAGGAAGTTTCCGCTTGTTTCACCTTTTGTCCATAAAGTCTGGCGTTCACGACTAAAGAAGCTGAGTTTTCCACATTCAAAGGTCTTTTCAAATGCTTCTTTATTTGCAAAACCCTGCATTAAAACTTCACCGTTCATACTCTGTGCTATAACCGGTATTAATGGTGATTTTTCAAAATTAAGGCATGCAATAAAGGAATCTTTAAGTGAAACCTTATTTGTATATAAAGCCATTCCTAGCTGAACATCGCAATGAAGCTTTTCCAATTCTTCTATTTCTTCAACACTGGAAACTCCGCCTGCAACAACAACACGACAATGGACTGCCTGACGTAATTCGCGGACATAATCCATATTTGTTCCCTGCATGCAGCCTTCTTTTTCTACACATGTAAAAAGAAGTTCAGAGCAGAACTTTTCGGCCTGTTTTGCTCCTTCAACAAGAGGAACATCAACAGTTTCTGTCCAGCCTTTTACAGCAATTTTACCATTTATTGCATCTACGCTGATAATGATTCTGTCTTTTCCAATAGCGGCAGCAAGTTCATTTAAGAAAGCTTCGTTCAAAACTGAGCCATCTTTATCCGGTTCTTTATTCCAGGCAGCAGAACCGATTATAACCTTTTCTGCACCAAGACTTATAAGCTCTTTTGCTCTTTTTACTGTACGAATACCGCCACCGGTACGAACATTTCCCTGATGCAGCAGCTTTTGTAACAGTGCTGTATTAGCAGTCTTACCTTTAGCATCTACATTTCCAAGAGCCGCATCCAAATCTATAATTGCAACTTCGCCAAAATAATTAAACTGTCTGATTAATGCATCTGCATCATCTCGCTGGAGAACAAGTTCTTTACCATTTTTTAACTGAACAACATGTCCATTTTTCAAATCTATAGATGAAATTACCATATTTATATTGTAGCATTTTTTGAAAGTTATTACAAATAGCGATGTTCATTAATTAACGGTCGCAAAGTTTACTATATAGTGATGTATTTGTTTATTTTTTTATGTTTTTGTAACTTTAATACAAAAATATTGTTATTAGGTTGTATTCGATGAACTGAATGCTTTGTATTTTATCGAAACCAGAGAATAATAAACGTACAAAAAGGGCTGTTGATTTCCTCCTTTAGCAACAGCCTTTTTTTATGTTTATTTGATAAAGACAAAAAAAAGAGCCACCTGAAAGGCGGCTCTTTTTTATGCTTTATTTCTAACTAAAATTAGAAGTTGATAGCAAATTCAACTGGAACGTCTACTACAACGTTCTTAGCAGCTGTCAAGTTGATTCCAGCTTTGATATCGCATCCACCAACTTTAGCTGTGAAACCAGGGTTGATTGTCATGTTGAAGTCTTTAGCAAGAAGGTCGCTGTCTTTGAGTTCAACAAATCCACCAAGATTTCCGAGTGGGAATGAAACTTTAGCATAGAAACCAACGAAAGCAGATTCATTAGCAACACCGCCACCTACGTGCCAGCTTTCAACACCTGTGAAAGCAGCTGCAGATGCTGTGTTTTTACCCATGTTATATCCACCAGCGAGGAACAATTCATATCCAATGCTGTCAACTGAACCAGAAACATCAGCTTCAACACGGATTCTCTGGAATTCTTCACCTGAATATGTTCCGATGAAGTTGAACCAAAGTCCTACTGGAAGACCAGACAAGTTCAAACCAGCACCAAAGCGGAAAGCTTTGAATGTGTCGATTGCGTTGAACATAGCATTGATTGTACCAAAGTCAGCACCAAACTGGAATTTTGTATAAAGTTCAGCTACTGCAACATCACCATCTTTTGGTTTTGAAACGAAGAATTTACCGTTTCCAGAAGCAAGGAACAAATCCCAAGAGAATGAATCCAAACCGAGAGACAAAGCATAACCGTCTGTTTCGATTCCAGAATCTGTGTTACACCAACCAATATGTTCCTGGTTGAGGTTTGTTGACCAACGTCCAACAGTAATCTTAAGAGAATCAACTGGTTTGAACCAAATTGACCATGCATCTGTAGTTACAGCATCAGATCCACCTTTTACTGAAGAGAGCTTAAGCTGTCCACCAGCCTGATCGCCAGAAACTGCGAAAGAAATTGGTTTGTGATAGAACTGGTTTTCACAATGTTCTTCGAACAATTTAACAGCTCCATCGTTGAAGTTGAAAAGGCTTCCCTGAAGTCTTACACCAGCTGAGAAGTCAACTGCGAAAATGCTAGAAGCAAGCAAAGCTGCTCCAATAATTCCTACGATTTTTTTCATTTTAAAAAAATCCTCCTTTTTTATTAAAAGACCTTCACAAATCAACGATTTTTAACGTGAACGTCCTTTTTTATTATCTTAACACGGTATTATTGGGAAGTCAACAAAAAAAATGCTTTTTTTTACTCCTGCAAATACCTTAATTTAGTTATCGGAAACATCAATTAGTTTCTTTAATCCTAAATTAACTCAATTTTCACATAGAAAAATAAAGTGGAAATAAACTTTATTACTTGTTATAATCATTTTTATGCAAAAAAACACAGATTATAAGACAATTTATGCTGATAACGACCTTGTAGTACTTAATAAACGTTCAGGTATTCTTATTGCAGCAGACCGATACAATCCTGAGGCTCCAAGACTTGATTTACTTGCTCAGGAAGAGTTTGGAAAGCTGTATGCAGTTCATAGAATAGATAAAGATACCTCTGGCCTTATTGTTTATGCCAGAACCCAGGAAGCCCAGCGGAATCTTTCAATGCAGTTTGAAAAAAGGCAGGTAAAAAAGGTTTATCATGCACTTGTATACGGCCATCCGCTCTGGGAAACACTTACAGTTGATCTTCCCCTGCTTCCGGATGGAGACCCGCGCCATAGAACTATTGTAAACAAAAGATTCGGTAAAAAATCTGTGACAGATTTTACACTTATTGGCAGCTGCGGACAGTTTTCCTGGATAGAAGCAAGACCGGAAACAGGCAGAACACACCAGATCCGCGTACACTTAGCAGAAAAAGGTTTTTCTATAGTATGTGACCCATTGTATGGCGGGAACCAGAAACCAGTGCGATTAAGCGAAATTAAACGAAAATGGAACGGAGATGCGGAAGAAGAGCATCCTCTTTTAAGCCGGCTTGCACTTCATGCGTATAAAATAACGTTTACCCACCCTGCTACAGGTGAAGAAGTAACCTTTACGGCAGATTATCCGCGTGATATGGAAGCAGTAAGAAAGCAGCTGGCAAAGATTTTTGGAGTTGATCCATTACGCAGCTATGAAAAATAAGATTTTCGGTAGAGTTGCAGCTTTTCTCATCATCCTTTTTTGCTTTACGGAAAAAGCCTTTGCACAAATCCATTTTGAAGTAGCCCCGCTTTATGAGTTGAAAAACGGCTGTTTAAATGAGCTTGTTTTTGCTATTTTTGATGATGATGTGTATAAACTGAGCGAATTAAACTGGAACATTAAAAACATTTCATACATTGGCGGAAAAGTTGGCGTAAGCTATAAATGGTTTGAGTTTGAAAGCAGTATGCTGGGAGCCTTTCCGAAAAAAAGTGCAAAAATGTACGATTCTGACTGGCAGGATCTTCCCGCAAATCCTGAAATGAAGACAACCTTTTCCATAAGTGAAAACACATTAAACCACAATTTTACCTTTGATTCAAAAGTAATTTTTGCCCCGGAAATAACTAACTGGTTTAAAACAGGCATTTTTCTACAATATACATTAGACCAGATACAGTTTTCTGCAAGAAACGGTTACGGCTGGTATGGAAGCTCACGTTATTCTCAAAACGGGCAATATGTTCCCTATGATTCTGAATATGCAAAGTTTTTTGCCGTAGGAAGCCTGCAGGGAATAGATTATTACAGAATAACACGAGCTTTTAATCTTGGTTTATTATTCAATTTTACTATTTTTGAACGTTTACAGATAAAACTTAAAGGTACAGTTTCTCCATATACTTTTGTTCAATCACTGGATCACCATTATTCGGTAAGCAGTGTGGAAAGCTATTACCGTGACGAAATAAAATCGAGTTTTGCTTTCTACACCTTTGGCGCCGAGTTGAAGTACCGTTTGATAGATAACATTTTCCTGGGCTGCGGCTTTTCGTATTATTATATGAAAGAAAAACAGGGAGACACCTACAGCAAGCAGGAAACACACGGCTATACAGATATGATTTTTAAGGATTTAGACGAATATTATCCTGATTCAAGTTCTTTGAGCGGAGCTTCCGGCAAATGGTACACAATCACAGCTTTCTGCAGCTTTATTTTCTGATTCTAATTGAAACTATTCGCCTTTGGAACACATCTTCTACGGTGTAAATTACATTATCAAGTACAAAGGCATTTCCAGCTGATGGCAGATAACCAAACTGTTCGAGCAGCCAGCCACCAATTGTGTTCATATCCTCTGATTCAAGGTGCAGTCCAAGGATTTCGTTTACATCATCCAGCAAAAGTTCGCCGGGAACAATAAAGGTATTATAGGCAACAAGCTGTATTTTATCTTCGGCAGGAAGGCTGTCGTAAGAGTTTTCATCGGTCATCCGGCCAAAAACAACGCGGATTATATCTTCCATAGTAACAATACCGGACATTTCGCCCTGCTCGGTAAGAACCACGGCAAACTTGTGTTCTTCTTCCCTGAACTTCTGGAGTAAATCTATTACAGAAAAAGTGCCCGGTACAAAAAATACGTCACTCATCATTCGCCCCGCAAAACCTTCTTCTTCAGATTCCACCTGTTCTGCATTTGCATAAAGGATTTTCTTGTAATTTATAACCCCAACTACATTTTCCGGCTCGTTTTTGTATACCGTGAGCGTAGAAAAGCCTGTACGTAAAAACTCAGCCGTAGTTTCTTCGTAAGTAGCATTAAAATCAACAGAGCTTACAAAAGAACGGTGCTTCATAATGTCGCTTACACACAAATCATTGAACTTAATGATTTTATTGAGCATTTTACTTTCTGATTTTTCTATTGTACCTTCTTTTTCGCCAACATCAATCAGCGTACGAAGCTCTTCTTCCGTAACAATTGCTTCTTTTGGCTTTATGATTTTTTCTACAAGCCATACAGCACCCTTTGAAAGTCCCTGAAAAAGCGTAATTACAGGATAAAATACAATTTCCAGAATCCTCAGCGGAACAGATGAAAAACAGGTAATTTTTTCCGGAGACAGTCCTGCTATAGTTTTAGGGATAATCTGGCCAAAGGTTGTAATAAAAAAGGCAGTAATAATTGTTGGGAGTCCTACTCCTCCACCGCCAAAGGTTTTTACAACAAGAGAAGTTGCAAGGGCAGAAACAAGCGTATTCAAAAAGTTGGTTCCTACAAGCACAGTTGTAAGGAGTCTTCCCATATTGTTTTTAAGCTTTGCAACAAGCTCGGCATGTTTTTTACGTTCATCAAGCATGCTGCGGAGCTTAAGCTTGGAAAGAGACAGGTAGGCGGTTTCTGATGAAGTGAAAAAGCCGACGCAGAGAATAAGGAGGAAGATAACGATTAAAGTGATTATGGTACTAAGCATTTTTTGTTATCCTCATACGCTCAATCCGGTGAGACTGGATTTTTTTTACGGTAAAACGCCAGCCTTCAAAATCAAGGGTGTCCCCATTTTCAGGCATTCTGTTTATATGCTCTGTAAACCAGCCGCCAATTGTTTCGTTTATATTCGATTCCAGCGGAATATGGAGTGCATCCTTTAGTACACGCAGCAAAACCGAACCATTTATTTCAAAATCTTCCTTATTTTCTACAGAATCAATATCAAAAACTTTACCGCGTAACGAATCATCACCTGGAAGGGCAAAAATCTCGCGGGAAATATCTTTTTCAGTAACAATACCGTCTGTACCGGAGTATTCATCTACAACAATTGCCATAGACTGCCTGTTTTCAAACAAAACTTCCTGCACGGAAGACATTTTTTTTGTACCCGGTATAAAAAGTGGAGGCCTCATCAACTTGGAAACAGAAAAACTCTGGGGACATTCCTTATATTCAAGCATATCCTTTAAGTAAAGCACACCGACAATATCGTCTATGGACTTTTTGTAAACCGGGAAACGGGTAAAATTAAGGCGCTGAGAAAGCTCAATTACATCGCGGTAAGTTGCATTTACTGGAATTGCTTTGATTTTAGTGCGGGGAACCATAATGTCCTGGGCTTCCAAATCAGAAAACTTAAAAATCTGGCTCATCATGCGGTTTTCGTTTTCTTCTATAACACCAGATTCAGAGCTCATATCAAAAAAAGTTTTGATTTCTTCTTCGGTGTAGGATTTTTTCTGTCTCTTTGTATTTATGCCGAAAATACGCAGAATAAGGCGGGCAAAAAAAGTAACAACCGAAACAATCGGGTGCATGAGCTTTACGAAGATTGATATAAAACCACTGAGTCTGTAAGCAATCGGGTCGGGACAGCGGGCGGCAATTGTTTTAGGTGTGATTTCGCCAAAAATAAGAAGCAGCACTGTTACGACAAGTGTAGCAATCCCTACACCGCTTTCGCCAAAAAGCCTGAGCGATATTGACGTAATGATTGCGGAAAGGAAAATGTTTACTAAATCATTGGAAATAAGAAGCGTGTTTATAAGATGCTCCTTATTGTCCAGAAGACGCCCTATTCTTAAAGCCCTTTTATTCTTTTTACGGCGGAGGATGCGCAGTCTGAGCTTATTCATTCCAAGTACCGCACTCTCAGAAATTGAAAAAAGCATTGAGAGTACGATAAGGGCAATTGCAATGATAATTAAATACGAGGGTATGTCGTCCATGTTATTCAGTTTTTCCCTGAGTATTTTCTGCCTGTGCCTGCTGTACTTTTTCTTCTTCCTGCTGTTTGTAGTATTCCATTGCACTGTTAATGTACTGGACTTTATCTCCATCAGGGCAGGCCGCTAAAGCAGAATTAAGATAACTTAAAATTACCTGATAGTCATCTGAACCAGTGGAAGCAAGCAGATAAGCGGCCATATAGTAGCACTCCTGCTTTTCTTCCGGCTCAATAAACTTATTGTCACAGGCAGAAACATAAGACTGAACAGCACCGGCAATATCTCCTTTGGAATAAAGCTCTATTGCCTTTGCTTCGGCTGCATCTACAATGTATTTACTGCACAAACCAGACTCGTTATTTTTGTCCAAATCTGGAATTGTTTTAGTAAGCTCAATTAACATTGATCTGTATTTTTCTGGAGTTTCGTTGTTCAATTTGTCAATTGCACGAACCTTTTCTATATTAGAACCTTTTTGTGTAGCGGCAACAAGTTCTTCAAAGTGAGCAGCAACATCATCATATTCAGAAAGCAAGGCTGAAAAATCTTCTACGTTAAGGATTTCGTCGGTATAATCAACATCGGAAATTACATAACCTTCTTTTGTGAATAAGAAGATTGCAGGAGTATACTGACAGTCGAGCAATACGGCTTTCTGATACCCTTGCTGCATCAATTCTGCATAATGAGTTATATGCTCTTTTTCTTCTTTTGTAGCATCTTCAGGAATAACTGTTTTTTCATAAGAATACTGTGAAAAATCAAAGTGACAGACAGCATAATCAATTGCAATTGAATCCTGAAAGCTTTCCGACATAAGCACATCATCAATAAACTGCTGGCTTATATAATCGTCGCCGCGTGAAGTTACAAGCAGAAGAATATTCTGGTCTGCCTTTTTTGCAAAGGTCTTTGCATCCTCAAAATCAAGGAAGCATTCACATTCATCCTTATAAACCTGCTTTTTTTTGCAGGAAAGGAGAGTCAAAGCAGAACAAAGCAAAGCAGCAAAAAGAACGGCTCGTACAATTTTTTTCATAAAAACCTCAGACTGATTATTTAAAGAATGCTACGCCGGCAGCAAAAATGTTTTCGCAGGTTGTTTCACTCTGATTTTTAAGAGGATTTCCTCCAACATTCTTGAACAGGTCAAAGCTTGCACCACCAAGTTCCATTCCAACACCACGTTCAGAATGACCCATCTTTCCAAGAACGTGACCATCAGGGCTTGTAATTCCTTCGATTGCAAATGCTGAACCATTAGGGTTATCTGGCTCTGTGATTGCAGGCATTCCAAACTCATCAACATACTGAGTGAATACCTGTCCGTTTTCGAACAGTTTCTTAGCTGTAGCTTCATCACACACAAAGCGGCCTTCTCCGTGAGAAATTGCAATAAGGTGATTTCGCTGGTCGATTACGCTTGGATGAAGTGCCCAAGGTGAAGTTGCAGAAACAATGCGGGTGCGGACAATTCGGCTGATATGGCGGCCGATTCTGTTGTAAGTAAGGGTTGGCATATCAGGAGTCATATCACAGATTTCGCCGTACATTGCAAGACCTGTTTTTACAAGTGCCTGGAAACCGTTACAGATACCGAGCACAAGACCGTTTCGTTTTTTAAGAAGATTCATTACTTCGTCGCTGATGTTGCCTGCCTTAAGCACGTTTGCAATAAACTTAGCTGAACCATCCGGCTCATCACCGGCAGAGAAACCACCGGAAAGGGCCAGAATCTGAGTATCTCGGAGTTCTTTTGCAAGCTCTTCCAGAGATTCATTAAGCATATCTGGAGTTTTATTGCGGAGAACAAGTATTTTTGTATCGGCACCTGCAAGATTAAAGGCACGAGCCATATCCATTTCGCAGTTTGTTCCAGGGAATACAGGAAGCAATACCTTTGGATGAGAAGTTGGCTGTACAAAAGCAGGAGCCTTGCGAATATCGCTGAGTGATTTATGAACAGAAGTAGCCCAGTCAGGAAGCTCTGGCTGAAGCTCTGCACCACTGACACGTGGGAATACATCTTTAAGCTTGTCCTCCCAGGTGTTTACACAATCATCAAGGTTGATTTCGATTTCCGGATTTGTTACACCGGCAAGCTCTGCGTTATTGATTATGATTACAGGGCGGTCGATTGTTGTACCAAGCTGAACGATTGTACCGTCTGCAAATGGAGCTTTTTCAAAATCAGCGGCACAGGAAGATGGAACTTCTACAATAATGTTTCCGTAAGTTGGGAGGAAAAGGGATGTAGCATCTTTACCGCACTCTTTAGCATCAATTTTGGCACCAACCATATTTCCCATAGCCATTTTTGTAAGGGCTTCGGCAATTCCACCAGGACCTACAGGATACATTGTGCTTATGCAGCCTTTTTTATTCAAATCATAAAGAACATCGCTGTTTTTAAGGAAGGTTTCGTAATCTGGTTCAAGAAGCTCTGAATAAGGTACCTTTACCATATAGATTCTGTTGCCATAAACCTTAAAGGAACCGCTTGTTACATTCTTAACATCATCATGACCAACAGCAAAGCTAACAAGAGTGTGTGGAACGTTGATGTGTTCAAAAGTACCGGACATTGAATCTTTACCGCCGATTGAAGCACAACCAGATTCAATCTGAGCATCTACAGAACCAAGCAGAGCAGCGGCTGGGTAACCCCAAGTTTTTTCGCTTACTGCACGACCAAAGAACTCCTGAAAGCTGAGGCGTGAGTCTCTTGCTTTACCACCCATACAGGCAATTTTTGCCAGAGAACTGAGAACTGCAGTTTTAGCTCCGTGCCAAGGTGACCACTGACCAACACGAGGGTCAAAGCCGTAAGCCATAAGGCTGACAGTGCTTGTTTCGCGAGGGCTTACAACCGGGATTTTTGCAGACATACCTGCTTCCGGTGTATTCTGATATTTTCCACCATACGGGAACAAAACGGTACCGGCTCCAATTGAACCGTCAAAGCGTTCACCAAGTCCGCGCTGAGAACAGCAGGCAAGGTCGCCAATATTTGCAAGCCAGGCATTTTTAAGGTTTCGGTCAACGCATTTTTCGCATTTAACAGTCTGTGTAAGAGCTGGTACAACTGCTTCAAGAGGATTAAGGAGCGGAGATTTTTCTGGTGCAGCAGGCTGTTCAATAAGAGCAGTTGCTTCGTGATGAGCACCGGCAGCATCGAGGAACTCGCGTCCAATATCAACAATTGTTTTACCGCGCCATTTCATAACAAGGCGGTTTGTATCTGTAACTGTTGCAACTACAACAGCATTCAAGTTTTCTTTTTTAGCGGCTTCAATAAAGCGGTCTACATCAGATTTGCGAACAACTACAGCCATTCTTTCCTGACTTTCGGAAATTGCAAGCTCTGTACCGTTCAAGCCTTCATATTTCTTTGGAACCTTATCGAGGTCAATTTCAAGACCAGGAGCAAGCTCACCAATTGCAACAGAAACACCACCTGCACCAAAGTCGTTACAGCGGCGAATCATAAGGCTTACTTCTTTATTGCGGAAAAGGCGCTGAATCTTGCGCTCTTCTACAGCATTACCCTTCTGAACTTCTGCGGCTGCGGTTGTAACTGATTTTTCTGTGTGAACCTTGCTTGAACCGGTTGCACCACCAATACCATCGCGGCCTGTTCCACCACCAAGCAGAATGATGATATCGCCTGCTTCCGGACGTTCGCGGATAACTGTATCTACAGGAGCGGCAGCAATTACAGCACCAAGCTCCATTCGTTTTGCAACATAACCAGGATGGTAGATTTCTTCTACCTGACCAGTTGTAAGACCAATCTGGTTACCGTAGCTTGCAAAGCCCTGAGCAGCTTCGCGGCAAAGCTTAATCTGAGGAAGCTTACCTTTCATTGTTGCAGAAAGCGGTACTGTCGGGTCTGCGGCACCTGTAATTCGCATTGACTGGTAAACCCATGAACGGCCAGAAAGAGGGTCACGGATTGCTCCACCAAGACAGGTTGCGGCACCACCAAATGGTTCAATTTCTGTAGGATGATTGTGAGTTTCGTTTTTGAACATTAAAAGCCAGCGTTCGGTAGCCTTTGGATCATCGGCTGCAAGTGGCTTTCCTTTTTCGTCTGTAGTGTAATGTACGTCTATGTAGATTGAGCAGGCATTGTTTTCTTCGGAAACTTCCATATCTTCAAGCTTGCCGTGCTTTTTAAGATACTTCATTCCGATTACAGCCATATCCATAAGGCAGACTGGTTTATCTGTACGGCCGGCATACATTTCTGTACGCATAGCTGTGTAATTATCGAGGGATTTTTTGAAAAGCGGTGCGTATGGACCGTCTTCAATTTTTATATCCTTGAGTTCTGTAAGGAAGGTTGTGTGACGGCAGTGGTCTGACCAGTAGGTATCGAGTACGCGGATTTCTGTTTCTACCGGGTCACGGCCTTCGCCCTTGAAGTAATCCTGCAGGAACTTGATGTCTGCAAAATCCATTGCAAGTCCCATTTTGTTGCGGTATTCTTCGAGTTTTTTATCGTTGAAATTGATAAAGCCTTCTACTACAGGAATATCATCAGGATTTTCAATTTTCATTGCCAGAGTTTTTGGCATTTTGTCATCTGTAAGACGGGAATCTACAGGGTTGATTACATAATTCTGAATCTTTTCGATTTCTTTTTTAGAAACCTTTCCTTTTAACAGGAGGATTTTAGCACAGCGTACTACAGGAGGTTCACTGTTTTTCTGAACATTTTTGAGTCCTGCACGTAAAAGAGAAATACACTGTTCGGCGCTGTCGGCACGCTGGTCGTACTGTCCCGGCAGATATTCCCAGATAATTTCTGTATCTTTATCCTTGTTTGGAAGCTTGTCGAAAGTAACAAAATCGCTCTGCGGTTCAGAGAAGATGCGTGTTGCGGCAATTTTTGCAACTTCATCGCTGACATTCTCAATATCATAGCGGTTAAGATAACGGACACCAGTTACGCTGGAAATCCCCAAAAATCCATTGATTTGTGATAAATAACTGCGTGCTTCGTTTTCGAAACCGGCACGTCTTTCTACGTAGAGTCTGTACATAGGGTAAGTATAATGTATTTTGAAAGTTAGTACAATGTAATGGAAAAATACATTATTCTTTCTTTTTGCCACGGTAGAAGGCAAAAATCAGTATGAGGGCAACTATTAAGGAAAGGAGACCGCAACCCAGGAAGAAATCTGCAAGGGCGTATGGGTTCTTCTGTGTGATGGTGCGTGGGTTGTCTACATTGTAGAAGATGCTAACCCAGTCGCCTTCCTGCATGGATTCGGTGTATTGTTCCGGAGGGAGGCGGCCGATTATGCTGCGGTCTTCGTCGTAGTCAAAGCTGATGTAGACTGTCGGAGGAGTAGTTTTAGTGTCGAGATTGGTGATGTAGGCGTTTTTGTCTTTGGCAACAATTTTCTTGTATTTGTCTGTTGACATATAGTTGGCAGCACCAATAATAAAGAAGATTATGCCAAGGCCGATGAAACCCCATCTTAAAGCATTAAAAAGCTTTGATTTATCTTTTCCACTCATAACATTCACTCCTTTTATTAAAGATTGCCGTGTCAGGCACGGCAATGACAATTACAGTGCAGCTATTGTTTTTTCAATTCTTGCAAGAGATTTTTCTTCACCAAGAACAACGATTGAACCGATGAGCGGTGGAGAAACGCGGCTGCCGGTAACTGCCATTCGGATTGGCATCATAAAGTCACCGAGCTTAATACCAAGGGCTTCTGCCTTTGCCTTTGCAAGATTTTCTGCGCCTTCGTGGTCGAGTGTAAAGCACTGATGTACAAAATCCTTGGCGGCTTCGAGAACTTCCTTTGTTTTTGCTGCATCAAGCTTTTTAGGAATAATCTGCTCTGCAGGAGGAACTGCGGGTTCGGTAAACATAAAGTGAACCATTTCTGCGGCATCTGTAAGGAACTTGAGTCGTTCCTGAATAAGAGGCATAAGTCCCATCAATGTTTTTTCAACATCATCACTGCTCATATTCATTGACTTGTCTACACAGTAAGGGCGGCCATCATCACCAAGAGCAACACCAGAGAACTCAGGACCAACATTTGGTTTTGGCTGAGGATTGTCCGGATTGATTTCGAGTGTTGCATCGCCTGTACCTGTGATGAACGGAAGTGTCCATTTATAGAGCTCTTCAGTGCTCATCTGGCGGATATAGTTTGCATTGTAATATTCAAGTTTTTTGTAGTCGAAAACAGCAGGAGCCTTGTTCAGGTGCTCAAGCTTAAAGTTCTTTGCAAGCTCTTCCAGAGTGTAGAACTCCTTACCTTCTTCGTAGCTGCAGCCAAGCATTGCAACATAGTTTACGATTGCTTTTGGAAGATATCCGCGGGCACGGAACTCGTTTACAGAAGTTGAACCGTGTCGTTTAGAAAGCTTTTTACCGTCAGAACCGTTTACCATTGGAAGATGACAGAACTCAGGGTGTTCCCAGCCGAAAGATTTGTACATCTGAACGTGAAGCGGTGTTGAAGGAATCCATTCCTGAGCTCGCATTACGTGAGAAATCTTCATCATGTGGTCGTCTACAATGTTTGCAAGATGATATGTAGGGAAGCCGTCTGATTTGAGCAGAACAGGATCCGGAGAAATATCTTCATTTTTCCATACAATGTCGCCAAGAATGTGGTCGTGAAACTTTGTTTCACCTTCCATTGGAACCTTAAGACGGATTACGTAAGGCTTTCCGGCATCGAGGTTAGCTTTTACTTCTTCTGGTGTAAGGTGACGGCAGTTGCGGTCATAACCTGGTGCCATTTTATTTTCTGTCTGAATCTTACGGATTCGGTCGAGTCGTTCTGAATCGCAGAAGCAGTAATAAGCTTCGCCGTTTTCGATAAGCTTCATTGCATATTCTTTATAAAGTGCGAATCTTTCTGACTGAACATAAGGACCGTATTCACCACCCTTATCGCCGCCTTCATCCCAGTCAATTCCGAGCCAGGCCATTGTATCGTAAAGGTTCTGAACATATTTTTCATCATAGCGGGTGCGGTCTGTATCTTCCAGGCGGAGAATGAACTTGCCACCGCGAGATCTTGCGTATAAATAATTAAACAATGCGGTTCGTACACCGCCGATGTGCTGCATACCTGTTGGAGAAGGTGCATATCTTACTCTTACTTCATCTGACATATTATTACCTCACAAAATTAACAATATTATAAATTAAACGTTGAACTTAAAGAACAGGACGTCGCCGTCCTGGACAACGTATTCTTTTCCTTCCTGGCGATACTTTCCAGCGGCTTTGATTGCTGCTTCATCGCCATATTGACGTAAATCTTCTATTGTATAGGCTTCTGCACGGATAAAGCCTTTTTCAAAATCTGTATGAATTACACCGGCTGCACGTGGAGCTTTATCTCCTGCGTGAATTGTCCAGGCACGGCACTCATCCGGTCCGCCAGTAAAGAAGGTTCGCAGCCCCATAAGGTGATAAGTTTTTCTGGCAAGAACTGCAAGTCCGCTTTCTGTAAGGCCAACTGATTCCATAAAGTCCTTTTTGTCGGCAGGATCTTCAATTTCGGCTAAATCGGCTTCGAACTTACCGCAGATTACAACCGTTTCGGCGCCTTCTTCATCAGCATATTTTTTAACAACTTCTACATATTTGTTTGTACCGCTGGCGATTGTATCTTCATCAACATTTGCAACATAAATTGTCGGCTTCATGGTAAGAAGGAACATATCGTAAATGGCAGCTTTTTCATCATCTGTAAGATTGGCCATGCGTGCACATTTTCCGTCCAGCAAAAGAGGTTTGATTTTTGCAACTGCACTTATCCAAGGGGCATACTTCTTTTCTTCTTCCTTGCCGAGAGAACGGATTGCTCGTGTTACCTTGTCCTGGCGGTTTTCGATTGTGTTCAAGTCAGCCTGTGCAAGCTCGTAATTTATAGTAAGAATATCGCTTTCAGGGTCGATTGGGGCAGCTTCGTTTGCATTGTCGCGAACATGCATAATATCAGGATTGTCAAAGCAGCGTACAACGTGAGCTATTACTGAACATTCGCGGATGTTTGCAAGGAACTTGTTTCCAAGACCTTCGCCGTTGCTTGCACCTTTTATAAGACCCGCAATATCAACAAACTTTACGCTTGCAGGAGTCTTCTTTTTAGGATTATGCTTGCTTGCCAGAAAATCGAGTCTTTCATCCGGTAAATCGACAATTCCAATGTTAGGGTCGATTGTACAGAAGGGAAAGTTTTCTGCACTGGCAGGAGCCGCTGTTAAAGCTGAAAAAATTGTAGACTTACCTACGTTAGGAAGTCCAACGATACCACATTCAAGTGCCATATATTACTCCAATAATTTACATTGTCAGGGGAAGCCCCATTTTATTTGCCCATTACAGCACGGGCTAACTGATCGGCGCAGCTTGTGTTTTTAAAACCACAAAGATTTCCGGCGAGCTTTTTGTTTATTTCTTCGGCAGTCATTCCGTCGCAAAGTTTGGAAATGGCCTTTAAGTTGCCGTTGCAGCCGCCTTCAAAGCTGATGTTTGTGATTGTGCCGTTATCATTTTTTGTAAAATGAATTGCACGGGAACAGACGCCGCTTGTTTTATAAGTGATGTCCATGTTTTCTCCGCAGAATTAGTCTTCTACAATCTGGTAGCGGTCGATTGTATATTGCGGATCATCCTGATGATTGTCTTTGATAAAGCAGGAGATTCCGTAATAAGCATTTTCTTTTGAGTGCCACTCTGCCCTCTTGCTCTTATCTACCGGTTTGAATTGAAAATCTGTGTATTTGTTGTCATTTTTTGTATCGATTACGTATACCATAATGTCACCCTTCCTTGCAAAAAAAAATAGTTCAATTAAATATAATGATATAGAAGATTTTTTGCAATAATGTAATGAAGTTTGAAAGGTTGTAATGCGTTTCGGTGACGGTTAACTAATAGTGGCGGATAACCTGGAACCGGAACAAATCAACTTTTTCACCAGGAGCAATGCCCCCTTTTCGTCTTGCGATTGCAACCTGCTCTTCCACTGTATCTACACCGTCCAAATCAGGAAGCAAAAGTCCCCGCCTGTATCCGCTTTGAACAATTACACCATATTTTTTTACATCTAGCTCTGCCGTAGACTTTATGGGTTCTGCCTCCCCTAAAACATCCACGTTTATTTCAAGATACTTTAATTCATCTTCTTCCACCGGTTCAAAACGCGGGTCTTCAGAAACTGCACTTACAGCATTGTGAATTATTTCCAGCGCAAGATTTTTCTGGGTAGAAGCGATTGTGCCAATGCAGCCACGTAAAGCACCAAACTTATGAACAGAAACAAATGCTCCGGCCTTTGCATTAAGCAGCTCTGCCGGTACCCATTCAGGCAGCTCCATCTGGCGGCCGGTTTTTACAAAATATTCTGCAGAAGCCCTTGCAAGCTTTACATAGTCATCTGATTTCTGGCGCTTTTTATTCAGCTCGTTCTCCACTGCTTCAAGCCTGCGTTTAAGAAAATGCCTGCTTTCATCATCACCCTTTGGAACAAACGAACAGATTCCATAACCAACTCCGGTTACATCCTCGTGAGAATACTGGTTAGCTTCTACTAACCTGCCGTCAAGCGCACCAGCCATTATTACAAAAGACCTGTGACCGCATTCAGCTGCCTTGTCGCAAAAGCTTTCATCAAAATCAAAAAGCTCGCCAAAACGGGCACCGGAACAAACATCCATTATGCGCGAATCATAAACAGGCCCTTCTTCGGCAAAACCATAAGGTCCGTAATCCTGCAGCTTATGAGATAAATCACCGCTCGCAACAAAAACAACTTTCCTGTCCAGTTCTTCAACAGACTCTTTTATGAACATTCCATATTCGTAATGTTTTAAAAGATCAAATCCGGAAAGCCCTGTGCGCACAAGCTTAAAATCCTTGTACTTTTTCAGGATAAAATAAAGCGGCACCATTGTTCCGTGATCAAGTTCCTTCTGTTTTTCGCCAAGCGTACCTGCCGGAAATCCAGCACCCTTTGCTTTACCGGCCAGTGTATTTACAAGCTCTTCATCATACTCAACATCAAACCTAACACCAGGCGCACCAAAATCAGCAAAAGAACCAGTTGCCCCAGTCCCCGGGGAAATATGAAAATAATCTGAATACATTATGCTGTGCGGGCTTGAAATAATAATTGTTTCCGGCTTGAGCTCTGCAATTTCATCTGCAACTTTTTCATAAGCCTTGATTGTTTTTTCAATTTGCTTTTCACTTCCTCGCCCTACTTCCGGCACAATCATCGGCGGATGCGGCACCATAAATGCGGCAACGATTGACATTGAGACCTCCTGATTTATTTTACACCCTTTAATTGATTTTAGAAATTATTTTTTTGTGAGATATAAAACATAAGTGTCTTTAAAAACAATTTTATTGCCGGCATTTATAACCGCGTCGTGAAGCCCCTGGAAAAACTTAGTTTTATATGGCTCAGGAATTACCATGTGGTCGCAGTGAGTCCCGCAGAAGGCTACATATTCATCAGCGGTGAAAATGCGTTCCCCGTAAAACTCACGGCGTTCAAAATCCTTGTAGCCGTAATTTGGTGCATTATCATAACGGAAGGCGCCGTGAGTATATGGAGTTTCGGGCTTAAAATATGTGTCGTAAATCTTCTGGATATTCTGGAAAAGCTCTTCGTTTGTTGAACGGTATTCTGCCTGTGTAATCATCATTGCAAGAGTTCCACCGGGAACCAGCAAATCATATGTTTTAGAAAACGCAATATCTTCGGGAATCCACTGAATGG
>JAEETM010000151.1 GCA_016290335.1 Treponema sp.
TGACGAAACCACCCGCGGTATAGTTATGCTCCTCCGCTGGAAAGGCAAACGCTGGCAAACTAAAGCACTGGTAAAGTCGTGATTGTAACACCTTATTAAAACTGTTATATTTTACTCATGATTAAAGCACAGATAAATGATAATGAACTCCAGACTCATCTTTCTTCAATTGAAGCGGATGGTCTAAAAATATTCACTATGGCAAACGGTCGTGTCCGCGGAGCAATTTTTCACGGTACACGTTTTGTAAACCAGCTCCGAGCCCAGCATAATCTTGGAATCCTGGAAACTTATATTTTGGGACAGGCTTCTCTTTGTGCAGCCCTTACAATCCCTATGATGAAGGACCTGGAGCATATTTCAATCCGTTTTGAATGTAAGGGAGTTGCAGACGGTTATTCTGTAGAAGCTGATTCAACAGGTTACGTCCGTGGATTTTTGTACAACGAGCATATTCCTGTTATACGCGCACTTGAAAACTGGGATTTAGCTCCATTCCTTGGTCCTGGAAATCTTACTTTTTCGCGAATCCACAAGGACGATAAATATCCTCAGAGCTCAACAGTAGATGTTGACGGAAATAATATTGCCAGGGACTTTGCAACATATTTTGCCCAGTCAGAGCAGGTAAACACGGCTTTTCATTCAAGCATTCAGTTTGACAAACAGGGCAGAGTGATTGGAGCCGGTGCCATGTACATTCAGATAATGCCTGTCACCGGCGGTACTGCAAAGCTGGGGTCTCAGGTAGACAGTCATCAGGAAGAAAAAGAGGATGATGACGTGCTGCTCCAAAAGGTAGAAAATGCATTCAAAGCCTGCCCAAGCCTTGGCCTTCTTTACAGCGAAAAAACAGTCGATTCCGAAGATATTGTAATCGGCCTTTTCCGCGAGTTTACCCCGACAATCGTAATGAACCGTGATATTGTTTTTGATTGCCCCTGTAACGAAGATTATTACATTCATTACCTTCGCACACTCCCCAAAGACCAGCTCGCCGACATCCGCCAAAACGGCCCCGATCCATTGGAAATTACATGCCGCAACTGCGGAAGCGTGTATCATATACCAATAGCGAAAATCTAAAATAACTGTTCTACGGAAATCAATTTTTTATAATAACATAAACAAAAAAATAGCTCCCGGTCGTGATTCACAGGGCAAAAGCGCGCAATATTGCGCTTGACGCTGCATGTGGTAAAGGAACTATCAAATGCCGCTCGCGCGGCATCCACATGCAGAGTCATTTTGCCCTATGAATCTCTCCCTAGCGCTATTTTTGTAATCATTTTTCCAAAAATTGATTTCAAAAAATAAATGTTACTAGTTTTGCATTGCAAAATTATATGTGGTCAGTTTTGTTTTACAAAACTGACAGCGAAGGCAGAAAAAATGTTTGGTACCAAACAATAATAGCCTTCGCTAGTTGACGATTTAAATATTTGATACTATATTTAATTATACGTAGAGCATTCAGTTTTTGCTGAATACTGTAACGGGGGTGTCCCGGTTTCGACGGGATTGGGAAATCTTGTACTGCAAGTAGGAGTGAAGGTTCCTTAAACTGACGAACAAATAACTGCTATTTTCGCAAGAAAAGAAGAAGAAGCTGAAGAAGCTTCTTGCGCAGAAGCACTCGCTGCATAAGCGATGCAGGAACTCAGCTGGTTCTGTTCCGCACTGGCTGACCTTCCTTGACTAATCGGGACTTGCCTGTACCTGTGTCCGGTCTGGTATGGGGACTCTTAATCGGAATACGGAGACGACGCTTGTTATGCTGCTACCGGCTCCCGACAACCACCTCGCATAACTAAACCTGTAGATGTACCTGGTTTACTTTCTCGGACTGGAGTTCAATTCTCCACACCTCCATAAAAAAGCCTTAACTAAACAGAGTTAAGGCTTTCTTATTTTAAACTATTTCCGGCGCAGCATCATTATTGTAATATCATCATTTAATGCTCTGGCACCCACAAACATCTTCAAATCTGCTATAATTGAATTGATCTGTGCATTCAAAGGAAGATTCCTGCATTTCTTAAAGGCTTCCAAAAGTCTTCTGGTTCCAAACTGTTCATCATTTTCATTTACTGCTTCAATAATACCGTCTGTGTAGAACAATAAAGTATCATTGCGGTTGATAAAAAGATTTGTTGAATGGAAGTTGATAGGGAAATCTGAAATACCGATTACACCACATTGCGTTTTATCTCTCGGCATAATCTGAGGTTCGTTATCACTATCCCTGAATATAAGAATGGAAGGATGTCCTGCATTTACAAACTCAATGTTATTTTCTTTAAGTCTGAGCAGAATACCTGTCATATAGTTTTCAATGTTGCCTTTTTCTTCTATCAGACGGTCGTTGATTATGTACATTACATCTTCAAGCTTTTCATTGGAACCGTCATGGAACTCCTGTTCAATAATATTCTTTACAAGCATTGTAACTAAGCCAGAAGAAATGCCGTGTCCTGAAACGTCAAATATTCCAAGTCCATTAAGATGATTTTCAGTATAGAAAATATCGTATAAGTCACCAGAAACTCCGGCAAGCGGCTTCATATAACATGCAATTTCCCAGTTATCAAGCTGTGGAATTGTCTGATTATAAAAGCTCTGTTGAACAAAGGAAGCAAGTTCAATTTCCTTCTGAGTTCTGTCTTTTTCGTACTGAAGCTGAAGATTTTTTGTTTCAAGCTGCGCATTTGATTCAGCAAGCTCCGAAGTTCTTTTTTCAACGATTGTTTCAAGATTCTTGTTAAGATATTCAGCCTGTGTCTGTGATTTTGCAAGATTACGGATTAAGAAGCCTAAGAAGAAAAGGATTGTAAGCATCCAGCCTGAAGCTACAATTATGAGTGCATAAACATTTGAAGGTGAAAAATAAAAGAATAAAGCTACAAACAGCGAAAGGAAAACCGGAGAAAAGCAGGTCAGAAGATATAATACATTTTTATTTTTTTCAATTATTCCCTGAATTATATAACGTACTCCGTATAAAATATGAATAGCAGTAACTAAATAAGATATTTGCAAAAAGCGCAAAAAGCTTGGTATATCATGAGAAAAAGAAACAAGAATTACATTAAAAAGAGTCATGCAGACTCGTATTATGACAATTTTTGGTGAATCCTTTTTGTTTAAAAAATCCCTTATAAAAGAAACAGTGCAGTGGCTTGAAAGCGAACCTGCTATTCCGTGGAATAATACTTCATAAAGAAGGTAAGAAAATCCCTGTTTATAAATTATAGGATATTCGCCAATACATAATGTGACTAAGAAGAAGGAAGAGAAAAAAGTGATGCCTGCAAAAGAACGGTGCCTTTTTTCTGAAGAACGGAATATATAAAGTAAAGTATAAATCGTAGAAATTATAAGAAGAACAACAGAAAGCATTAAAAAGAACTTTGAGCGTAATAAATCATTTTGAGCTTTATAATAGGTTACTTCTTCCTGAGGTGCAATAAACGGTTCATTTGAAATTGTTCCGTAACCGCTTACCCATATTTTTATTATAAGTTCATTTTCTACATGGTCGTAATTAAGAAAGGTGGAGGGCAGGTTATAAGCACAGGCAAGTTCACCTGTAGAAAAAGGTTTTGGAGGAAAATATCCGTTTTGTCCTATGTATTTTCCATTTAGATAAGCTTCGCTCGCAATTTTTACAACGCCAAGATAAACTGTAAGGTTTGTATCTTTATATTCTTTTGGAATATAAAACCTGGATTTTAACCAGATATAACCTTCACCAGACGGTATAAGCAATGCAAGCTTGTTAAGTTCATTATTGTCTGTTAAATAAAAAGGCCCATTGGCTCCTCTTATAGAATAAGCCCAATTTTCTGAAAGCTTGATTCTGTTGGAAGCAGATGTCTTTCTGGCAAAAAGAGAAAAAATAAATAAAAAAAAGAAAATAAAACAGGAAATAAATCTTTTTTTCATTTTACAAACAATACTATAAAAATGGGCTGCCTTAAAAGACAGCCCATTTTTGATGAAGATAATGTTTTAATTACTCTCCATCATTATTCACATTATGGAATTTCTGCTGGTACTTTTTAAGCATAGCAACAGCATTTCGTTTTCCATTGTATACAAAACCACCATTCCAATATTCAAGGGCAGCAAAAAGAGCGTTACCACCATCCTGACTATCAGATTCTTTTGTTCGGAATGAAACGTAATTTGAAAGCTCAAGGAAGTCATTCTTATGAAGACATTCAAGACGCTTTTTATTAAAGTCATTCCATTTTTCCAAGTCCTTAAAACCTTCGCCTTCATCCTGTACAATAATATGAGCATGTGTAGGACTGAAAGAATACCATACTGTTACTTTTTTATTTATATCGCAGTGATTACCATGCTTTACTGCGTTCTTAATAACTTCACTAATCTGCTGTTCAAGAAGGTTCAGTTCCTTAATTTCTGTTGGGGCAGACTGTACAATCAATAAAGTAAAATATCTAATCTGTCTGAAATCTGAAGGGAACTCCTTCTTTAACATATTTGTTTTATCGAACAATGGGTCGTTTTCATCAGACCTCAATTCTTTAATTTCCTGTGTCACGTATTTTTCCTCCTAAATACATCTCTTTTTCTTAATAGAATTTTTTAATTATTTTTTAACTTATAAAACAAACCGACACTCATTAAAGAATGAGATTACTCTTTCACCATTAACAGACCTTCTTCAACACTATTGGCAATAGGGAAGTAGCCCATCAGTTTTGTAAGCTCAATGACTTTCTTTACAGAACCATGAATGTTGGAGATGGCAAGCTTGAGGTTCATCTTTTTAATAGTTGAACAAATGTAAATCAGCGCACCAATTCCAGAAGAGTCGATGTAGTCAACTTGTTCCAGATTGATGATGAAGTTCTTTACATTTTTTTCAAGCATCTTCATAACAAGCTCTTTGAGTTTGTATGAGTTATAAAGATCCATTTCTCCGGTTACATCAATAATGTAAACATCGCCATTTTTGCGTATTTTAAGTTCCATACTGAATGCTCCTTTTTTTATTGTATTTTAATAACCAGAAGGCTTTGGTCATCATATTGTTGGGCGGTACCACAGTATTTTTTCAAATCATCTTTTACACGGTTTGAAATATCCTTGGCACTTGCATTACAATTCTTTGTAATAACCTTAGAAAGATTTGCAGATGCATATTGTACACCATTTTCATTAAGTGATTCAAGCAAACCGTCTGTACAAGTTACAAGGATGTCGCCTGAATTAAGCTTTATATTAATATCGGAATAAACGGTGTTTTTCTCTACTCCCATAGGTTCACTTGGGGTTGAAATCTGAATAAGCTTCTTTTCGGCAGCAACAAAGTGGAATACAGGATTATTACCACAGGTAGAAACCTGAGCTTCGTTTGTTGTGCTGTTATAGTTGATTAAAGCAACGCTTGCAAAATGGTCAATCTTTGAAGTTTCAAGACAGATGCCTCTGTTTGCCCAGGAAAGAATTGTAGCAGCTGACTGTTCTGTGTTTACTGTAAGACGAAGAATTGCACGAATCATAATCATAACTACAAGAGAAGTCATACCTTTTCCTGCAACGTCTGTCATTACAAAAGAGATTCTGTCT
>JAEETM010000050.1 GCA_016290335.1 Treponema sp.
TTGTTCTGTCTCCAAGTGTTCGGACTGCGGCATAAATTATAAGACTTGGGTCACCTGCAATTAAAGAAGGATCAAAAGGCTTTGTTCGCACTACTTCGCTGCCATTTTCTACATCAACGGCAAAAATGCGGTTACGGCTTCCTGCACTTCGTCCCATTGTCCAGTAAGCAGAAACGGCATATTTTCCATCATCAGAAAGACCGGCAATAATTCCGCGTCCCGGATAAGTTGTACTGCTAAGTTCTTTTTTCAAGTCTGTGATTTTCATTCTTTTGTCCTCTTATTTTCCAAGTTTTAATTCTGCCTGATAATGCAGGCCTTCCATAACCTTCATTACAGCGGCAACAGTTTCTACCTTAGGGTCCGGACAATCTTCCGGCAAAGCAGCCAGAACATCATTACGGAACTTTTTACATTCAATAATCGGGCTGGCAGTCATTGTGATTGTATCCGGAACAACAATATCAGAAAGCATATCATCAGGGCTTTCAGGATTGATTCGCAGACAGTTTCCGTTAATTGAAACAAGAATCATAATATCAAAAAGGCGGAGATAACTGTCCATTTCGCGCAAACCTTTTTTAGTTTCCGGCTTGCCTGGTCTGTAACGTGTTCCACTTGGGAAAACAGCAATTACCTGACCGCGTCTTTTACAGCCGTCCATAGCACGCATAGCTGCAAAATTGATTTTTTTGGCCCGTTTTTCTTCTTCCAGCTTTTCTTCTTCGGAAATATCCTTGTTTTCAACGGCATTCAAGCTGCGGGATGGATAAACAACAACACGGGTAAAGCTTTCAGTAAAAGCACGAACTCCAGGGTCTGCTTCGTTCAACTTCATTCCGGCAATTGCAACAATTCTTCCAGCCAAATCCTTTGACCATTCTTCGCCCTGCTGTTCAAGCAGATAAATAAAGGCCGGCAAATCCATATTTGAATAATGCTCCAGCATAAAAAGTCCGCGCTTGCCTTCCTTTACAGCATCGTAAAAAGCCTTAAAGTTTTCTACATTTCCAAGCCCCGAACCAGGCAGAACATTATCCTTTAACAGAATATCCATATATTTTCTGGTTTCCCAGTTTGCTTCCTGAAAAACACAGGTTTCGTCAATTTTTGCAGCCGCATGTGAGTGTTTTGTCATTTCAGCAAAATACTTACCGTATTTCGATTTTAATGTATCCATAATTTTCCTTTATTTTGTATTTTTGTGCATTATAGGTCATTTTGAAACTTAAAACAATTGTTATTTTTCTTCAGCCTCTTCTGAGTCTTCTGAACCTTCTGTTTCCTCTGTTTCTTCCGTTTCTTCCGCAGCCTTTTCCTTATCTATTTCCTGCTGGATTTGTACGGCTGGAGGCACAATTGTTCCACCATTTTTTTCGGAATCCTGAAGGATTTTTTTTGCAAGAATGCTTACGGTGAAAATCATGAGTTCGGGGCCGACGAGGAAGCCGAAAGGTGTTGTCAATTTATTCCAGTGGAATAATGCAATTGCAACTGCAACTTCAACGCAAACAACGGCAACTGTAATCAAGCTGCGTACAAAATAAAGCATGCAGATTACAATTGAGTTCATGATTGATTTTTTGATTGTGTTATCGTAGCGGGCAAGCAGAGGATAAGTGTAAAGATTGATTGTAACGGCAATTACTGTAAGGGCACCGGCTCCGATTTTAATAAAAATGTTTTCGTAATCATTTTTGAGGATTATATGCCAAACAAAAAAACAGGCGGCAATACACGGAATTGTAATGAGCCACATAATTGTGCCCTGCTTAAAATTATCTTTAAACGCTTTGAAAAACAGTCTGGCGGTATTGTTAAGGCTGACATCATCATCCTTATTTAAGATTTTTAAAGTGACGTAATAGGCAGCGCACGTAGAAGCACCGATTGTAAAAACCGGGATACTGCAAATTACCCAGAGAATATTAAGAATTACAAAGCTTGGGATATTTTTAATAAACTGTGAGAAAGTATAATCATTTTTATTCATAAGATAAGTTTAAACAGAAAAATGATTTATAACAAGAGATATTATGATTTATTAAGCTTTATTATTTACCGCCTGATTTTTTTGATTTTTTTCTGCAGTCTGGAAAATCCTTTTGGTAATGCCGCTTACTGTATAAATGACAAGCTCAGGTCCAAGCAGAAAACCGGCAAGCATAGTCCATCTGTTCCACAAAAAAATCAGACATTCAATTCCTACAACCGTAATCATAATCAGTGTTCTTGGAAAATACAGTGAAGAAATTGCAAAAGAGTTCATTATTGTTTTTCTGATTGAGTTTTCATATCTTGCAAGTAGCGGAAAAGCATAAAGCGTGAAAATAAGAACCAATGCTGTAAAAATGATTGCACCAGCTATTACAACAAAATTGACATCATCCCCTTTTGCAACTACCTGCCAGATTAAATAGCACGCATAAATGCACGGTGCCGTGAGCAGCCACAAAATCGTACCTTGCTTAAAATTGTCTTTAAAGGCTTTGACAAACATTTTTCCAACATAGCCTTCTTCTTCATCGACCATTTTAAGGGTAACATAGTAAGCCGCACACGTAGAAGCTCCGATTGTAAAAACTGGAAGGCTGAATATTATCCAGAGAATATTTAATTCCAGAACATCAATTGCTCTGTTCATAAAACGGGCAAATCCGCTGTCCATATTAAAAAGTCCCATAGATAATCCAGCCTTCCTATAAAGTTATTTTACAATCCGATTATTTTACACCGCGAGCCTGTTTTTCTGCAGCAAAGCGTTTTTCAGCCTGCTTGCGTGTGTGCTCACAGCATTCATCATAACCGTAAGATTTTGCATCCTTAATCATCTTCTTTACGATAGAATCAAACTCTGCATCGTTCTTAGCGTAAATAGCATTCCAGGTTTCTGTCTTTACACATTCTGCAACCTGATTCCACTTCATAGACAAATCATCAGGAACACCGGCACCTGTGTACAAAGAACCAGGACTTACGCGGTAGTTTGTTGTCTGCATATATTTGTCTGGTGTAGAAGCCTTAGCCCAATCACGCCATTTTTTCTCAATGTCTGTCTGAGGTGGAAGCTGTTCAGATTCCCAGGAAATCTTGTTGTAAGTTTCTGATGTTGTAAGAGGATTGTAAGCATCTGAACTCCAGGTGATATTATTAATCTGGAAAGCACCGTCACCATAAGTTCCTTTGTAAGGAGCAGGCATATTTGTTTTTGAATCTGCTGATGTAAGTTTTCCTAAATCTGTAAAATATGTCTTGCCGTTTTTGATGTCCCAGGTTACGCCGCGAGGACCATACTGAGTTGTCATAAAGCCTTCCGGTGTTGAGAACCAATTGATGATTGCCATACAAAGTTCAGGGTAAGCTGTCTGTGCGCCGATTGTCCAAAGACGGTTTCCACCGTAAACACTCTGTCCGTAAACTATAGGATGAGCATCTTTAGGGCAAACCGGGTACATTGCTTTTCCAGCTGATGTGTGATTTTCTGAGTTATATGTACCGGAAGCCATCCAGTTGAAAATATTCCAGAATGCTGTTCCGTTCTGATAATCTTCAGACATACCGTTGTATTTCTGTGTCATTGAGTCTGGGTCTACAAGTCCTTTCTGATTAAGCTTGTTGATGAACTTGAGTGTGTACATATAAGGTCCGTCTGGATCAAGACAGTCGTGGAACTTACCTGTGTCTGGATCATAAAGACCAAAGTCAAATTCATCATAACCAAAGTAAGCTGTTGCAAGAGACTTTACATACATAACCATGTTTCCGTCCCAGTCGTTGAAAAGTGAAACACCGTAAGTTGGATTTCCATTGTCATCTGTAGGACAGACTTCCTTCATTTTTACAAGTACATCAATCAAGTCATACAAATCTTTTACTTCAGGCTTGCCGATTTTTTCATAAAGGTCAAAGCGCAGATCCCAGGTATAGAAAAAGCCTTCAATATCTTTTGCTGATGTAGAAACACTGTGTCCAAAGCCGTGAAGCTTTTTGTCCGGAGAATCCATAAACTTATTTTTCTGGAGAGCCATTTTCATATTTGCGTTGATGTAAGGACCCCAGGTTGAAAGGAGCTTGTCTGCTTCCCAGTCAAGGAGCATTCCTTTTTTACAAGCCTGACCGTATTTGTCGGTATTGTCACCCCAGACAACAATGTCGCCAAGATTTCCGGCTTCCATACGTGTCTGATAAGCACCACCTGTTTCCGGAATGATGTTAAGCTTTACGTTAAACTTTTCCAGCATTACATCTGCGAACCAGCCTGTCTGTAAACCTGAATAGTTTGCAAGCTGTGTATAAACATCAAGAGTAACTGTTTTCTTAGGTCGTATTTTCTTGATGTTTCCTTCTGTCTTAGGTGCCGCAGCACACAAGGCAGCCGAAGCAAATAATGTCAGACCGAATATTGCTGACAATATCTTACTGTGTTTCATTTTTCTCCTCCTAACGAAACTTTTATTTATATATTTTTTGACGCTTAGTTTTTATCGCTACGCCTTTACTGCGCCAAGCATCAAACCTTTTACAAAGTATTTCTGCATAAATGGATAAACGCATAAAATTGGAATAGCCGTAACCATAGCTACCGTGTACTGAATTGTTTTTGTATTTAAAAGCTCCTGTCTCTGCGCATCGGAAAGGCCTGTAGTTGCAGTACTCATTGAAGCTGCAAGATTGGAAGACTGTGTAAGATAGATATACAAGCGTTCCTGCAGGGTTTTAAGATGAGGTGCGCCCGACATAAGAATTAAAGAATCCTGAAAAGAGTTCCAGTGTCCTACTGCTGCCCAGATTGCAATTGTTGCAAGAATAGGTTTACTGAGCGGCCATATAATTCTTACAAAAATTGTAAAGTAAGAAGCACCATCAATTGCTGCACTTTCTTCAAGCTCTGTTGGTATAGATTCAATATAAGTTTTTACCATGATTACATTGTAGACACTTACAAGCCCCGGAATGATGTAGCCCAAAAAGTTGTTTGTGAGTCCTAACATCTGCATTGTTGTAAACCAGGGAATAAGGCCAGCATTAAAATACATTGTTACTATCATAAAACGATAGCAGAGCTTTCTGTGCCACATTTCTTTTTTTGTAACAAGGTAACCGCAGAAACCGGAAACTGCTGTTGATAAGGCTGTTCCAATAAGAGTCCTTGCAAGTGTTACAAGAAAAGCTGTACCAAGACCGTTTACATTTTTAAGTGCATAATAATTTTTTAAGTTGAATCCGCGTGGATAAAAATTGATTAATCCTTTTGCAACAAGTCCGTTATCGGAAATTGTATTTATGAACAGATAATAAAACGGGAATACGCAGATTAACGTAAACAAAATAAAAAATGTATAATTTATTAAATTAAAAACTGTATCGCTTACTAATCTTTTTTCTACCATAATTTTCTCCAATTAACTCCTGAATTAACACCTTTTTCCCTCGGTTTAGAAAATACTGTTACCACGAACTAACTTAGAAATTCTGTTAGTGATGAATAACAAAATAACGCTTACCAGAGATTTGAACATACTTACAACTGTTGAGAATGGAATGTTACTGTTAGAAGCCGCTCCAAAGGTAAGCTGATAAACGTACAAATCAAGAACTTCTATAGGGCCTTTGTTTGTAGGATTTTTGAAACAAAGATACTGATCCATACCATTGCTTAAAAGTCCCGAGATTGAAAGAATGAGAAGAACTATGTAAGTTGGTAAAAGCTCCGGCAAAGTGATGTGCCACATTTTCTGGAAGCGTCCAGCTCCATCTACTGTGGCAGCCTCGTAAAGCTGCTGGTCTATTCCGGAGATAGCGGCAATGTACATAATTGCAGACCAGCCCAGGCCCTTCCATAAACCATAAAGCCACATCTTAATCCAAATACCTGAAGAACCCATAAGCATATTTTTACCCTGGTCCCAGATTCCTCTATTAACAAGAATGCTGGAAATAAATCCTTCTGTACCAAAAATACAGAAAGCAATTGCATAAACCAGAACCCAGGAAATAAAGTTTGGTATTGTAGTAAGAGTCTGGATTATTTTTCTTGCTGGTGCATTTTTAATTTCTGAAAGAAAGATGGCAAAGAACATTGGAATCCAGCTGCCAAGAATACCGAGACCAGACATTGCAAGTGTATTTCTAAGTACACGGATTATATCTGAACGAGTTGCCGCATTTTGGAAAGGAGCCTTGAACCATTTGAATCCAACCCAGGCATCCATAGAAAGAGTGTCGCCGGGATTATAATCAAAGAAAGCATAACGCCAACCCCAGAGCGGAAGATAGCTGAAAAGGAATACAAGAATAAGACAAGGAAGCAGCATAAGGAAAAGCTGTAAAGGCGGTTCAATCTTACATTTTTCTTCTTTTTGTGGAGCTGGAGTTTTTATAAAGGTTATTGCCGTGCATACAAAAATGATTGCAGGTAAGATAAAGTAAATTGCCGCAGAAGAAGGTTCCATTGGCAGAACTTTTTCGGGTAACGGGCTTGAGCTTATAATGTTATAAACGCGAATAATTCCGAACATGCTGGCAAACGAGACTGAGCTGCCGGCAAGCAAAGTTAAGTGAGCATAACGCTTGAGCTTGTTGTTTCCCACTGACATGCAGGCGCCGGCTCCACAAGCTATAACGCCCAGACAGACAAAGAGGCTGGAAATCCAGGAAATGCGCATTACGTATTCAGGCAGCCATCCACGGATAAGTGCACGCTGAAGATTTTCTGTATAAGTTGAATAAGAAAAACCTGATGTAAAAAGTGAAACATTTCTGTTTATGTTTTCAGAGATTCTTGCAGGATTTGCGCCTGGAATAAAAAGAAGGATGAAGAGCAGAAGTGCAAGCACCCGGAAGGTAACTTCGAAAGGCAATACCGGGAAGGAACCTTCTTTTAATTGTGAAGCTTCAACTTCAGCAGGTGCAGCTTCTACTTCACGATTTTTGTCGGTAACAAAAAGTGTTGCGGCAAATGCAAGTGCAAGCACGCTGAAAATAATAAACAGCTTTATTCCATGCGGCGCAACCGGTGATACATCAAGAAAGTCTGTTGCTGAATAAAGATTATTATAAGCTGAGTTATATAAAATAAGACTTAGTTCTGTAAGTATGCTGCCCGCAATTATTGTTGCAAGTCCAATAATTCTGATTTTTCTTTTACCATAAAGGAGGAAAACCCCAAGCAGAGAAATGATTACTGCAAAAAAAGTGAGCAGGCTGGCGCCCCGTACTTTTTCAAAGGCAGTGGCAATTTCCGGATGAGCTTCTTTAAAACTGCCCCATACATCGCGGAACCTTACAACTTCAATTTTTTCGGCTTTATTGAATGTAAGTCCGTCTTCGGAATCATCTTCCCACTCATCGTCATAATCAAAAGAATCATCTTCGGCAGACTCTTCTGCATTTGCAGCAACCATAGCGGCAAAGTTGGCATAAAAATCATCGTAAGAACTGCTTTCATCGGAGCTGTCAAAATCTCCAAAAGGATTTTCCAACTCACCGGAATCTTCAGAAGCTGAATCAAGCGCAACTATTTCTGAAACATAATTCTTAAAGAAAAAAGCAGATTTTACAATGGATTTATCGGGACTCATTTTTTCGGAAATCCAGCCAGGACTTATCCGCCCGATAAAAAGAAAGAAGAAAATCAGGACTACAACAAGTTTCAGTCCATAATCACAAATAGAATTAATAAGCTTTTTAGCATTAAACTTTTTCTCTTTTAGTATTTTCACAGAAATACTCCATTTTTATTTTCTGAGAAAATTATAAATCCCCTTTGAAAATAAGGCATTGAGGTCTTTATTAGTTTTTTTGATTAAAAAAGTTTAAAAAATTGTGATTTTTGGAAAATCTAATTTACGCAATGTCTGGTTTGTGTGCGCTATCTGTTATACGAATTATCTATTCCCAGTTGAGAGCGGTATTTGGCAACAGTGCGGCGGGAGATTTTTACACCCCTTTGCAACAATAGTTCAGCAAGCTTTGAATCGGAAAGCTTTTTGACTTCATCATCGGCAAGGAGCTTTTCCATCATCCTTTTTACGGTAGTAGCAGAAACCTTCTGGTTACCATCACCTTCTGAACCACCAACGCCCGAAGAATAAAAATAGCTTACAGGAAAAAGTCCGAACTCCGTTTGAATATATTTGCTGTTTTTTCTGGCCGACATTCTGGAAACTGTTGATTCGTGAATGTTCAGTGCCTGGGCAACCTGCTTGCGTGTAAGCGGCTTTATGTGGTCCGGACCATCACGGAAAAAATCATTCTGGAACTTTACAAGCATGCAGCCCTGACTAACAAGCGTAGATTCCCGGAACTGCAGCAGGGAAACAAAAACCTTTGCCTTTTCTATAGAAGCTTTATCAAAACTGTAATCGGGAGAAAGTCGGATTTCCGGCAAATCACCGGAAGCATATTTTACCTGGAAATAATGGTCGCGGTCGCAGCAAACCTTTCCGTGAGAAAAATCATCGGTAACAAGACTGCCCTTTTCTTTTGTTACTGTAAGAACTATATCCGGCTGATTGCGGGAGATTCCGCTTGTGTCAGAAACATATTCGCCGGCCGGCCGCGGATTAAGTCTTCTTGTTATATAGTTGATTGAGTCTTCTGCTTCATCCTCGGTTAAATCAATATCATCAATAGGGAGATGTTTTGCAAAGGCTTTTTCGTGCCAGCTTGCCTTGAACCTTTGAAGATTACGCAAAACCTTGTCGGGCTGCGGTGGATTAAGCAGATCAAGGTGACCGTCAAGAATAAAAAGTGTAAGCGGCGAAGCATCTCCAAGAATCTGCGCCTGAACAAAAAGGCTTTCTTCTATTGTACGGCAGCAGGTTCCAATCGGGTCCATGCGCTGAATTATATCCATACACTTTTTGAGCATCTGCTTGGTTTGAGTCGGGCGGGCTTTATCCAAAAGCGATTCAGGGTCCTGCATTGAACCATAGCAGCCGTTTTTATCAAGATTATAAATAAGGGATTTGCATAAATCGTATTCTTCGGAGCTAAGGCGTGTAAGATTGAGCTGCTCTATAAGATGTTCCTGTAAAGTTTTTGGGCGGTCCTCGTTGTTTTCAAGTGCCTTCAGGTAAGCATCGGAATCACTGACCGACCCTTTCCGTACACTCTGACTTTGTACTGGCTGGGCAAAATCAACAGGATCATTTACAAGCTCAATCGCAGGATTTTCGGAAACAGCCTTCAAAATCTCTTCGCGCAAATCCTTGGCAGACATGGAAAGATAATTGACCGCCTGAATCTGCCGCTGCGACATCCTCTGAACCTGACGCTGGGATTGAGACTGTCTTTGATTTTGCCTAAGATTATAGTCCGCACTCATAAGATAATTGTAGCACAAAAAGTTTTCAAACAGTATACTTAAGCTATGAAAAATACAGCAAAAAACATTGAAGATTTTGGTTTACGTGTACCGGAGATTCTTCTTCCGGCTAAAATTGATTTGTCTACATGGTCGGTAATTGCCTGCGACCAGTATACACAGGATTTGAACTATTGGAAAAAGGCTGAAACTATTGTTGGCGATAAGCCTTCCACGTTGAATCTGATTCTGCCCGAAGTTTACTTGAACTCACCGGACAAACCGCAGCGAATTGCAAAAATCCGCGAAACTATGAAAAGTTATCTGGGGGGTGAGGTTTTCGCTCCGGCTAAAAAATGCTTTATTTATATAGAAAGAACTACTGCTTTTGGACGCACCCGAAAGGGACTTGTTGCTCAGATTGATCTTGATACTTATGAATGGAAACCGTTCAGCAAGGCAAATATCCGCGCTACAGAAGCTACAATTGTAGACCGCATTCCGCCGCGCAAGGAGATTCGTAAAGGTGCACCGCTTGAATTGCCGCACATTATGCTGCTTGTAAACGACAGGGATGATATTCTGGTTGGCGGTTCTGGCAAGCGTGTTAAGGATGATGGAAGAGCGCTTTTGTACAGTGGCAGCCTTATGAATAACGGTGGCAGCATTAAGGGCTGGGCTTTGGAAAGTGATGATAATATTGAAGCTGTAACCGCGGCAGTTAGCAAAATTGCAGAGGCAAACACAGCTTCTGACGGTTCAACCTTCCTTTTTGCAGTTGGTGATGGAAACCATTCGCTGGCAACCGCAAAGGCCGTTTGGGATGAGTACAAGGCAGAGCTTATTGCATCTGGAGCCGGGGCTGCGGAAATTGAGGCTTGTCCGGTTCGTTTTGCCCTTGTTGAAATTGTAAACATTTATGATACAGGACTTACTTTTGAACCAATCCACCGCGTTATTTTTGGCATCGACAATAAAAAACTTATTGAAACACTTGCCGAAAAGCTTGGACAGAATGGTGAGCACACAACCGTAAAAGAGCTTGCTTCTCAGAAGGAACTTGAAGAGGCAGTAAAAAACTCCTGGGCTAACTTTGGTTTTGATTATGTTGATAATAATGGCAGCCAGAAGTACGTTCTGCTGGAAACTTCTATAAAAGAGCTTGCTGTTTCAAGATTGCAGCCAGAAATTGATGAGTTTTTGAAGGAGGCTGGAACTGGAGCGGTAGGTGCTTCATCAGGTGGGCCGGAAATAGATTACATTCACGGTACAGAAGAAGTTCTTTCTCTTGGCAAAAAACCTGGAGCCGTAGGAATCCTTCTTCCGCCAATCGCAAAAGACAGCTTCTTTGAAACAATCAATGGGCGTGGTCCTCTTCCACGCAAGAGTTTTTCAATGGGAGAAGCTGACGAAAAACGATTCTATCTTGAATGCAGAAAACTGTTTGGATAAAATAAACATAATTCTTTGAAAAAAATCTAAAAGGATAAAAAAATGAAAAGACAAAAAACACTTGGAAAATTAATTATTATTGCTGGAATCATTCTTGCATTTGCCGGTTGTACAAAAGAAGGCCCTTATCCAGATATTAAACCGCTTGGTTCTGACCCGATTGGTACTGAAGAAAGTGTCAAGCTTACAGGAAAAACCTTCTCTATCGACCTTAATGAATGTACTCCACTCATCTATTTTGCAGATAATACATATTATGGCAATTATCAGGCTATTATAGATATCACTCCAAAGTTCAGACAGCTTAATGATTGGCCAAAGGCTGGAGACCAGCTGGAAATAACATACAATTATGTTGCAAATGAAGACTTCCCGGCTATCTATTCAAGTCTTGTAGATATATCTGAAAGAGCAAATTTTTGGACCACACTCAGTTCGGAAATAGACGTATTAGTTTATAAAAATCTAAAAAAAGATACTACAAAGGAAGCAAAGGTTAACTTTATCTTTTCACAGGCTCCTTATGATAATATTTCTGTCCAGGTTTTTTATGATAAGAACTCTCTGAATAAAACTGCATCAATAGGAACTACAACTGGTTTTGGTAATGACTCCCCTGCTGACTGCGAGTTTATGTGTGATTTTAAGAATATGGATGAACATCCTCTGAAAATTACTACCTACCTGTGTGTTGATGGATTATATCTGGAAGTTTCTGAGACTAAAACTCTCCTGCCTTACTCAAGTGCCCGTTTTTATTATGATTTTGACGAGCTGCAAGAGAAATACAGCAATTTCTATGGAGACAATGTTTATTTCTTGAGAAAAATTGAACATCCTGCATTTGACTGGGCTAATAAAAATAGAGAAACTATTTACTGGAATTACCCTTGGGACTTTAGTGGTTGGAAAACAAAGCCATTTGATTTAATAAACAAAAAACTCACTTCTTATGAAACCTTTAATTACACCTATAATGAATCAACCGGCAACTATTCACATAATCCTGTTGATAACCCTGATTCTGGATTTTCTAATCTAACATCGACAGACAAACAGCAGCCAGACGAACCTTACTTAGATACAGCCATTGCATTCCCATATAACGCCTGGGGACCAAATTATCAGGCTTCTATTCCTGTTTTTACAGATTCTGGTTTGAAAACGGGAGATAGAATCAAGTTGACGTTAACTGGTGTTCCTGATGATACAATTGGAACAGCTTATATTTGTATTGCAGATAATTCTCCCGAAGTAGAAAACTATTGGCGTGTTCTTGCATATGAACAAACTATAAATAATGTTTTTATTGCAAACAAGAGCTTTACTTATGAACATACATTTGATATTATTGCGGATTCTGGTGCCATTGATTTATCTAAAATTAGACTTGTAATAAGATATGACTCCAATATTTTGAATAAAGCAACCAGTATGAAACACTGTAATATTACGATTGAAAAGCTTTAATATGTCGTATTCGGGCTTGTACAAATGTCATTGTCGGAGTTGTACAAATATCATTGTCGGGCTCGACCCGGCAATCTCACTCCCCGGCCACAATTCTAAGGATTGTGGTTCCAAACTGTTCGATTTTAGCTTCGCCAATGCCGTA
Organism: Treponema sp.; assembly: GCA_016290335.1. The sequence continues at coordinate 12,375 of JAEETM010000050.1, forward strand.
CACATTTCGTAGGTCTGCTTTTGATTTTGGCTTTTTGGCGGCTATATCGTACAGGGTTTTGTCGTTAAAGATTATATAAGGCGGCATGTTCATATCTTCGGCTTTGCGTTTGCGCCAGGCCTTTAATTCAGTTACAATTCGTTCACCTTCGGCATCCTGTTCGGAAGGCTTTTCGGCAACAATTTTTTCGTTCTTTTTATGGATGATGTATTCAGGAGCTGATTTTTTTTCATCATCATAAACACCTGAGAATGGAACAGAACCTGAAGCTCCCGCCTTTGATTTATCTGAAATCCTGATTGGCAGCATAATTGAAGTGCGGTTTCGTAAAACAGATTTTCCAATATACGTAAGCTTTAAGACGTTGTATTCGCCTTCCTTGATGATGTAGTTTTCAGCGACCAGTAACTCCAGCAGGTCAAACCATTCATTTTTTGAAAGTTCTTTGCCTATTCCCCAGGTGGAAATCTTATCGTGACCATTATCAATAATGCGGGACTGCTTTGAACCGAGCAAAACATCTATTACATAAGTTGCACCAAAACGCTCGTTTGTTTTAATCATGCAGCAGAAAAACTTCTGGGCTGGAATTGTAACATCGGTCAAAGGGATTTTTCCACCGGAACAGATGTCGCAGCAGCACAAGGCCCTGTCATTCTCCTGCGTGACAGGTGAATCTTTATCATAAACTTCACCAAAATATGCGAGCAGGGTTTTTCTGCGGCAAACACGGCTTGTGGCGTAATTAACCATATCCTGCAAAAGCTTTTCTGATTTTTCGGGATTTGCGGCTTCTTCAAAAAAGTATCGGATTTTGAAAATATCGGCAGGACTGTAAAGCAGCAATGCGGAAGAAGGCAAACCATCACGCCCCGCACGTCCTATTTCCTGATAGTATTCTTCAATCGACTTTGGCAGATCATAATTGATTACAAAACGAACATTCGGTTTATCAATTCCCATTCCAAAGGCAATCGTGGCAACCATAATCTGAACTTCATCCTTTATGAACAAATCCTGATTTTTAGCGCGAACTTCATCTGTAAGCCCCGCATGGTAGCTGAGTGCCGAATAGCCAAGTTTGTCCAGAGTTGCGGTGAGTTCATCAACCTTTTTTCGGGAATAGCAGTAAATGATTCCGCTGTCGCCACTATGGTGCCTGATATATTCAACAACCTGTGAATCGGCCTTGCGTTTGGGCTGCACCTCCAGATAAATGTTGCTGCGGTTAAAGCTGGAAACAAAAACAGCCGGCTTTTTTAAGCGAAGTATTCTGATGATGTCTTTTCGGACCAGGTCGGTGGCGGTTGCCGTAAGGGCCAGCATTGTTGCTTCGGGGAAATAATTGCGCATTGCACTGATTTCCAGGTAATCGGGTCTGAAGTCGTGGCCCCACTGGGAAATGCAGTGCGCTTCATCAATTGTTATGCAGCTGATTTTAATTCCGCTCTGGCTGAAGAGCTCCCTGATTCTGCTTGTTGCAAGCCCTTCCGGTGAAACATAAACAAGCTTTACTTTGCCAGCTTTTATTTCATCTACGGCTGCAAGATAATCCTTCCATTCAAGTGTGCTGTTTAAGAAAACTGAATGTATACCGGAGGCTTCAAGTGCATCAACCTGATTCTGCATAAGTGAAATCAGCGGAGAAACGACAATTGTTATTCCTTCCATAATCAGTGCCGGAATCTGATAACAGATTGATTTTCCGCCGCCGGTTGGCATTATTGCAAGTGTATCTGTTCCTTCGAGAACTTTTGTAATTATTTCTTTCTGATTTAGTCTGAAGCTGTCATAACCAAAAACGGTTTTTAATACTAATTCAGGCTTTGCACCTTCAAAGGTCTTTGAAAAAATCTTCACATAGTTATTATAGCACGAACCAAACATATAACTCAAACCCACTTGATAAACCTCATAGTTTTTGATATATTTTTTAAATCACGCCGGAGTGGTGGAATGGTAGACACGACAGACTCAAAATCTGTTGCGAGCAATCGTGTAAGAGTTCAAGTCTCTTCTCCGGTAATTTGGCGTCCTCTGAAAGAGGACGCTTTTTTTATTTTACAACGTCTTTTGTATGGGAGAGACTGAACTCCGCTCGGGGACGGGCCCTCGCGACTCGCTCGATTAATCTCGCTCGGAGCCGTTTTTTCGATGAACCTAAACAAACCGCTGGCGCGCTTTGTTTTTAACGGTTCTTCGATTTTAGGCTAGTTCAAGTCTCTTCTCCTTACACTCTTCGTTCTTGGGCCTTAATTTTTCCACTTTTTTTTTCTGCCTTTTTCCAGATACTCTTTTTAAAGTTCGGGGACAAGGTCGGTGCAGAGTTTGTGGAACTCGATGGCTTCGGCGATGTGGGCGGACTGGATGTCTTTGCTTTCGGCTATGTCGGCAATGGTGCGGGCAACTTTGATGCAGGAAGAAACAGCTCGGGGTGAAAAACCGAAACGCAGGATTGCTGAGTTCAAAATCTCCTGGCCTTCAGAATCAACCGGGCAAAAATCAAGAACTTCCTGAGGACTCAGTTTTGCATTTTTAATTCCCTGTCTTTTTCGCTGAGCCTTAACTGCTGCTGCTACACCGCGACGGATTTCATCTGTAGTTTCCAGACCCGGCCGTTTTTCTGCTTCGGCATCTCCATCACTGTTATTCTCAACAAACACTCGCAAATCTACACGGTCAAGCAACGGGGCTGAAAACTTTTTCCAATACTGCTCAATCGATTTTCCGCTGCACAGACACATCTTTGTTTTTGAACCATAGTTTCCGCATGGGCAGGGATTTACCGCCATAATCAGCTGGAACTGAGCCGGATAATTTGTACTCCGCCCCGCCCTGCACAAGGTAATGCTTCCGCTTTCCAGCGGAACCCTGAGCATCTGCAGAACAGAAGAACGGAACTCTGCCGCTTCATCCAGAAATAAAACACCATTATGTGCAAGTGAAATTTCTCCCGGTCTGCAATTTACGCCGCCACCGCAGATACCCTCAATCGAAGACGTCTGGTGCGGTATTCTAAACGGAGGAACTCGGATTAAAGGTTCAGACGGTTTTATAAGCCCGGCTAGCGACCAGATTCTTGTTACCGATTGTGCTTCTTCAAGTGTAAGAATCGGGTTTATGGCAGGGAACTTTTGAATCGCCATTGTCTTACCACAACCTGGGGCACCCAACGCCAAAAGATTATGTCCGCCGGCAGCCGTAATCTGCAAAGCTCGGACAAGCATTCGCTGCCCTTTAAGCTCTGCAAATTCATAACCGGGAGAAATTTCAATAAACTTAACTCCATCATATTCCATGCAACCTGGAGGAAGGTAATTATCATCACCTGAACCGGAGATGCCTCTTGTTTCATAAAAAGAATAATCCTTCAGGGCACGAAATGCATTTTCAAGAGAATCGGCTCCATAAACCTGAACGCCGGTAACTTCCCTTGCTTCATCCGCATTCTGAACAGGAACAATACAACGCATAATGCCAGCCGCAGCCGCCGTGGAAACCGCCGCATGGATTCCCTTTACAGGGCGCACCTTACCGGAAAGCTCCAGCTCGCCCATTACAAGAATCGGGTCGGTAATAAAACTTTTTTCACCGTTAGACTCCGCATTTGCCGCCAAAACACTAAGCGCAATCGGCAAGTCAAAACCTGCACCTTCTTTTTTCAAGTCCGCAGGCGACAGGCTGATTAAAATCCTTTCTGGCGGAAAATCAAATCCCGAGTTTCTGATTGCAGCCTGCATCCTTTCACGCGACTCCTTTACCGCGCTGTCCGCTAATCCGACAATATCAATTGCAGGAATCCCGCGCCGCAAATCAACCTCAGTCGTTACCAGAGCACCTTCATACCCAAAGGGCGAAAACGAAAAAATCTTCATAAAAACCTCTCGCCATTAATATTTCTTTAATTTGAGATTTCGGACCATTTTTTGGAAAGAAATTTGATGATCTTTAAATATTTTTTGAATTATTACTCAACGTTTGACTTGTAAATTAAGTGAAGCGGATTTTAGGGCCACAACCATACGCACTTGCTTTGGTTGTGCCTAGGAGAGAGGGTAGCTCGCAACGAAAGTGCGAGCGCAGGGGGAGACTTCCCCCTCTTGTATCATCATCTTACTCTAGTATAAAATATTACCACACCCAATTATGAAAAATCACACTTTATCGCAACGCTTATCAACTCAATTTGGCCCGGCCAGCTTTTACGCACAGGCTTTGAAAATCGCAATTCCCGTAATGACCCAGATGCTCATTCAAAATCTGGTTTCGCTGATTGACAACTTTATGGTTGCAGGACTCGGTGATGTAAAAATGTCGGGCGTAAACATCTGCGGTCAAATCATCTTTTTGTTCATGGTTTTTATGAATACAATCTCCATGGCTGGCGGCATTTTCCTTACTCAATTTTTCGGCGCAAAAGATAAGGGCGGAATGAAGCAGTCCTTCTGTTTTAAGCTTTGGACCGGACTGTTTGTTGTTGCCGTTTTTTCTACTGTATGTTTTATTTTTCCCCGGCAGATTTTGAGCCTGATGGTTAGGGGCAACTCACAGGCAGATTTGATTCTGGACGAAGGTGTAAAATACATTCGGATAATTGGCTTTATGGGAATCCCGTGGATGATTTCTGCCATGATTTCTTCGTCTCTGCGTGAGATTGGAAAAGTAAAGGTTCCGCTTGTGATTTCGATCATTGCAACCTGTGTGAACACGTTCTTCAACTGGATTTTGATTTACGGAAACCTTGGTGCTCCGCGTCTGGAGGTTCGTGGTGCTGCGATTGCAACCGTAATTGCGCGCACTGTGGAAGCTGTGATTTTTATCATCTGGATGCTCAAAAACAAGCCCGACTTTGCAATTAAGCTTTTAGATTTATTCCGCCTGAACTTCCGGCTTTTTGGCGACATTCTCAAAAAAGCCTGGATGATTATGCTTTCCGAAATGGTGTGGGCAATTGCAGAAACGATTACTACAGCTTTGTACAATGGCCGCGGCGGTGCAGATGTAGTTTCGGGGATGTCTTCAAGCTTTGCAATTTCAAACCTTTTCTTTGTAGCGTTCAGCGGAATCATTACCGCCACCGGTGTTATAATTGGAAAAGATTTGGGCAGCGGTGAACTGGACAAGGCACGGCGCGAAAAAGTTTGGATTCTAAATGGTGCCAAGATTTTCGGATTGTTTTTTACCGGTGTCGGTTTGCTGTGTATGCTGCTTGTTCCGGTTGTATTCCGAAACCTGAGTCTGAACTCGCAGAGTATTTGCCGCCACATGGTTTTAGTTATGGCAATCTACATGCCAATCTGGGTTTACATGAACGGGCAGTTTGCCATAAGCCGTGCAGGTGGCGACACCACAATGGGAGTCCTTGTCGACGGAATCGGAAATCTTGGCATTGTTATTCCCGGGATTTTTCTTCTGGCAAAATGCACCTCTGTTGGACCGGTTGCCATGTACGTAATCATAAAGTTTGTGGAAGTGCCAAAAATCATAATCGCCCACCTGTGGCTTAAAAAAGAAAAGTGGGTTGTAAATCTTGCTGAAAAAAATAAGGAAGTTAAAAATGAAACCAGCAATTGAAATCAATCTTGACGAATTAATCGCATTCAGACTCGAAGCAAATGTAAATACTTACGCTGCTTACAAAAACGAAGTTGCCTCTACACGACTAACCTCCCACGATTTCAGATACACAAAAGGCGATTATGTTTACCATGACACTTACGTTGGCGGCGAACAGTTTGCCGGCGAAGAAGCCGTCTGGAAAAACAACACCGCCTTATATGCAATGAATTATATGGGCCGTGTTCTAAATGAAAAGTTCAACGGTGATTTTCTAAAAGAAGCCCTTCGTGCCGCCGACCAAAAAATGCCTTATCGCGGACCATCGCTTTATCAATCCAGCACCCCTGAACTAACCGGCTTCACATACCGCTGCACCGTCACAGGAGACTTCACCTGGTTTCAGGGTTACGAAGAAATCTTTTATATCAACACAAAAGTTTACGAATGCTTTTTCCACGGTGGCACTTTAAGATAAAACTAACTCAAATATTCCTTTGCGATTTTTTCGACCTGGCGTGCATTAATGGGATTCTCTGCAGTTTCAAATGATATTATAAGATTTTTCCCGGGATGCAGGCCATTTTTTCCATAAAGAAAAAGCTTGTGTACTGAACTGGCAGCATATTCCGCGTCATCCATTATTCCAAAATGTTCCCAGATAAACTCCTGTCTGTTACGCAGATTCAAACAAACAAAGTCCGGGAAGAACGTGCGGTTCGTACCATCCTCCACAGTAATGCTGATTGGGAACTCATACCGATACGGTATATTAAGTCGGTTCAAAGTATCTGCAATTATAATTTCTGACTTTGAGCGGACTCTTTCTCCGCGTGCTGTAAAGTATTCCGGCCCTTCCACAGGAAAAGCCTTTCGTTCATGTTCAACAGATTGCCAAAGCGCTGCAAACTGTTCATCTGGTAACCGAACCGGTTTTATAAGTGCCCACCGGTTTTTGCGACATTTTTCATAAACAGCCTCTACCAGCTGTGACTTTTTCGCAAAACCTTCATACGCTTTCGATGCAGCTTGCAAAACCTGCAACTCTTTTTTCAGTGCAGCAATAATTTTTTTATCATAATCTTTTTGTGCCAATGCTTTTGCCAGCTTCAGATTCTTCACGGGGATATATCTTCCATTCGCGCTGCTGTTTTTTGTCCTGTGATAATATTGAACAACCTTATTACTTTCTGAAACACGCAATGTACCTTCCGGAGCTTTTTTGAGGTCCTTTTGTTTTTGGGCCAGCAAGGCTTTCAATTCTTTCAAACGCGCATCAAGCATCGGTTCAAGATAAATTGGAGAAAGCTGCTCATTCTCAAAGTTTTTTGTAAACTGCATAACACAAAAATAACTCTGATTTGATAAAGTGGCAAGGAAAAAAAGTGATTTTTTAGTAAATTTATAGACAACTACGGATTAAATGGCTATGGGAGAACAATTTATCCGTAGTATACCAGTTTTTCCATGTGGTATTTCTTTTTTCTTGCATTTTTTTTATTGATACTACGGATTTTTTGTTGTGTTCAGCCAATTTTATCCGTAGGGCTTACACTTTTTCCCGTCGAGATGCCAAGTTTTTTTATGATTTTTTGGTATGACTACGGATTTTTTTTCAACATCTCATATTTTTATCCGTAAGACATCCATTTTTTCTGCCAATTGCTTCCTCATCAGCTTATCCTTCATCACAAGCTACGGATTTTTTGTGGCAAATCACTCAAATTATTCGTAGTCCCCCCCACATTTCGCATTCAATTCACATCAATTCCTGCGCCTTCTCATCTTATTACTACGGATTTTTTCTCGCTCCCTCACCATTTTATCCGTATCCTGCAATTTTTCGCATTTAATCGTGCAAAAATCTAACTCAAAACTAAATTGCTAAAAAACAGTTTTCCCTTTACAATCAAAATATGTTTGCAAAAGAAAATAATCGCCTTATTATAAACGACAATTTTGGCACGGTTTGGATTGAGCCGTGGGGCACCGATTCTGTCCGCATCCGCATGACCGCCGACCGGGTTATGGATAAAAATGACTGGGCTTTAGGAGGGGAAAGTCTCCCCGATAACGCCCCAGCTTGTTCTATTGAGATCAATGATATAGACACTACTTACCCATGGGCCGAACACTTCGCCAACGTAGAAAAAACCACGGGTCAAACCGCCACCCTTACTAACGGCCGTCTGCAGGTTCGGGTTAATCATGAAGGCTGGATCAGTTTCTGGCAGCTGAACGAAACAGGCACTTCCCTCCTCTTTGAAGAACAATGGCGCAACCGCGCACGAATAGACCGCTTCTGCGTTCCGACCAACAACCCGGGCCGCGAGCTCAAACAAAATCCGGCAACCTTTAACTACAAGGCAACAGTCCGCTTCGAAGCCTACGACGATGAAAAAATCTTCGGTATGGGCCAGTATCAGGATTCGCACCTGGACAAAAAAGGCGGCAGCTGGGAACTCGCACAAAAGAACAGCCAGGCTTCCGTACCGTTCATCATCTCAACAAGGGGCTATGGCTTTTTGTGGAACAATCCTGCAATCGGCACCGCAACCTTCGGCACAAACGGCACATCCTGGACCGCTGAGCAGACACAAAAAATCGACTATTGGGTAACCTGCGGCACACCATCAGAAATAGAAAAAAACTACACCGACGTAACAGGTCGCACACCAATGATGCCAGACTTTGCAATGGGCTTCTGGCAATGCAAGCTCCGTTACCGGACACAACAGGAAGTAATCGAAGTTGCAAAAGAATACCGCCGACGCAATCTTCCGCTGGACGTAATCGTTATAGACTTTTTCCACTGGAGCTGTCAGGGCGACTTTAAGTTTGATCCCGAAGACTGGCCAGACCCGGAGCAGATGGTTCGCGAACTTGGCGAAATGGGCGTAAAGCTAATGGTCAGCGTTTGGCCAACAATCGATGAGCGCTCCGAAAACTTTGATGAAATGTCACGAAACGGACTGCTAATCAGCTTTGACCGCAAAAACGGATTCAACATGGATTGGATGGGCAACACCGTTTTCTTCGATGCAACAAATCCAGCGGCACAAAAATACGTGTGGGAAAAATGCAAGGAAAATTATTTCAAAAAAGGAATCCAGCTTTTCTGGCTTGATGAAGCAGAACCCGAATATGGACTTTATGAGTTTGAACATTACAAATATCACATCGGGCCTGCAATGGAGTGTTCAAATATTTATCCATATTTTTACGCCAAAGCATTTTACGACGGGCTCTGCGAAGAAAAGCAAACCGCACAAAATGAGGCCACCTCGCAAACAGATGAAGCCCCACTTTCACTTATTCGCTGCGCCTGGGCTGGTTCACAAAAGTTTGGTACTGTAGTCTGGAGTGGCGATGTGCATTCCGATTTCCGTTCACTCCGCAATCAGATTCAGGCAGGCTTGAGCATGGCAATTGCAGGAATCCCATGGTGGACAACAGACATCGGCGGCTTCTTAGGTGGCGACATTAAAGACCCGGATTTCCACGAGCTATTAATCCGCTGGTTTGAATGGGCCTGCTTCTGCCCTGTAATGCGCCTTCACGGTGAACGCCCGCCATTCAAAGTGTTAGACAAGCCTTACCACGAAATCCGCGGTCACCAGATTAAACAGATGGAAAGCGGTCAGGATAACGAAGTGTGGTCTTTTGGCGATGATGTTTACAAAATCTTAGTTGAGCTGCTTAATCTTCGCACGCGCCTTAAACCATACATCAAAACACTCATGCAGGAAGCTCACACAAACGGCACCCCGGTAATGCGCCCTCTTATGTATGATTTTTACACCGACCCGCTTGCCGTAGCTACAGAAACCCAATACATGTTTGGACCGAAGTTGTTAGTCTGCCCTATCACCCAGGCAAAAGCAACAAGTCGCCAAGTTTATCTCCCGCTTCTTCCTGTTGATGAACTTTGGTATGATACTGCATCTGGCAACTCTTACACTGGTGGGCAAACTATTCAAGCCTCAGCTCCATTGCATCAGATTCCAGTTTTCTCCCGCGGTAAGTTTGAGGTTAAGATTTGGTAATTTAAGCTAACTATTTTTTTCAGCCCGCCTAATTCCACAACTCGCCTTCCGTGCTTCGCTATCGCTCATTCCTCAGCTATGCTTCGGAACTGCTACGCAGGCACTCCACGCTCGGGGCAGCCTCTATCACCAATTTCCAAACCTCTAAGGTCTGCTTGTATTTTTCAGCAATTAGTTCACAACGCTTTTTGCAAATATCAAAAATAGTTCTAAACTGATTGTTAGTCTCAACTACCTCGCCACTCTGCACTAGAATACACCTCCTTGTTCCGCCGTCAGCTTCATTCACTTTAGCTACAGCTTCAAACGTGGTTCCGCTGCCGGCAAAAAAATCCATCACAACTGCATCGCGTTTCATCTGCGTAATTTCAATTAAATGCGAAATTAACTCAACCGGCTTTGGATTATCAAAAACACCTTTCACACCAAGAAGCTTGTCCAAATGTCTCTGCGCCTTTCTGGTACTGTCAACACAGTCAATTATGTTTCGCGGAATAACTTCGGTTTGTTCACCATTAAAAATCTTAATTCTCGGAACACTGTTGTACTCCGGTGCAGGCCCAAAATAAATCCTGTTTTCGGCAAGCAGCCTTTCCATTTCTTCGCGGCTCTTCTGCCACTGCCTGGTCCACACAATTCCGGAAGGAGATGTAATAGAATAATAATTTTTATGCTTAGGATTTGAACGCTTTTCTGTAAATGAAACGCTTCCGCTGAACCAGTTTCCGCGCGGATCATCATCAGCATTTGTTTTTGCCCAATCTGTTGATTCAACTTCCGTAAAAGATTTAAGCTTAGTTTTATTCTTCGCATAACACAATGTATTCTGCTGCAGAGTACGGCTCCACGTATCTTTTTTTCCTTTGCCATGAAGCCACATAAAATCATTCACAAAATTGTCTTCACCAAAGATTGAATCGCAAAGAAGCTTAAGTACATAAAGTTCACTCTGATCTATTGCAATGAAAATGCATCCGTCATCAGAAAGCATTTCGCGTGCAAGCTTAAGCCTGCGGTTCATAAAACTGAGCCATGCAGAATGACGGTCATCGGATGTTGAAAAATTATCCTTATAAGTAAAAGCATTTCCTGTATTGTACGGGGGGTCGATGTAAATGACGTTAACCTTTCCTAACAATTCATCCTTCATCAGTTGAAGAACAGGATAGTTATCTCCTTTGATTAAAACACTTGAACTCAAAATTGAATCTGCAATTGATTTATTGCAGTCAGAATTATTGCAAGCCTCTTCTTCAGGCTTTAACAAAAGATTATCGAGGAAAGCTTTATCATCTGTTTGTTCCGGGAAGTCATCCCAACATAATCTTAATGACATACAGTTTATTTTATAATTTTTTCTTTTTTTATTAAACTTCATTTTGCACTTTTTTTTTATCTTCATTTCCGCTATTATCTATACCATTATGGATAACAAAAAGCTTCTTGGTTACATTCTGGCAGTACTGGCAATTTTTTTCTGGGGAATTACCTTTGTCTGTACAAAATCTCTTTTGAACTATTTTTCGGCGCTTGAGATTTTATTTATTCGATTCCTTGCTGCCTACCTGGGACTCTGGCTTATGAGGCCAAAATGGGAAAAAATTGCTGCTAAAGATAACCTTTTGTTTGCGCTTGCCGGTCTTACTGGTGTTGTTATTTATCAGTTTTCGGAAAACATTGCAATTAATTATACAACGGCTTCTAACGTCAGCGTTATTGTGAGCACCTGTCCTCTTTTTACTGCAATCATTTCTCAAATATTTTTAAAAGAAAAGCACATTAATTTATGGTTTGTAATAGGATTTGTTTTCTGTATTTTTGGCGTTACTTTAGTTAGTCTTAACGGACGAACAGATTTGAGCATAAATCCTAAAGGCGATTTGCTTGCCCTGCTTTCTTCAATTTCGTGGGGATTTTATTCAATGGTTGTTTCGCTGCTTAACAAAAAGGGTTACGACTCAATTTGTGCAACTCGCCGCATTTTCTTTTTTGCAGTGCTATTGATGATTCCGCTTGTATTGGCCGGCGTGGGCGTTAATGGTGCGATAGAAAACAAAGGGGTAATTGCTGATGATGGATTGGCAGGATCTGTAATTGTTACCTTATCTGGTGCTGTGAATAAGCTTCGTTTTTCAAAGCCGCTCAACTGCATTTATCTTTTGTTCTTAGGATTGATTGCCAGCGGATTCTGTTTTGCCGCCTGGAACAAAGCATGCCTGGAACTTGGAACTGTAAAAATCACAAAGGGACTTTACCTTATTCCAATTGTCACAATCATTTTTGCCTTCTTTATCCTTGGCGAAAAAATCACCTGGATGGGAGCACTAGGTACAATCATCACAATCACCGGACTTTTTATTTCTGAGATTAAACGCAAGACTTCGGAACAGGCGGGAACTGCAGGCACTCCTAAAACTGCCGATACTGCTGAAACTACTGGTGCTGTTGGTGCTATTAAAACTGTTATCGAATAAAATTACTGTTTGTCTTTCCTAACATAAATCTGGCTGATCATATCTGTGTTAAGAACTTTGATTGTTTTTTTGTCTTCTACTTTGATAAAGTTTTCATCAACTTCAAGAAGAGTGGCAACATAACCGGCAACTCCACCTTCCATAAAAATTGTAACCTGTTTTCCAATAAACTCTGAAAGCAATTTTGTAGACATTTTAATTCCTCCTCTTCTCATCCTTACAAGCTTTCTGATGTGTCTGCGCCTTC
>JAEETM010000051.1 GCA_016290335.1 Treponema sp.
CAACAACAGATTTCATAGGCATGGTGTATTTGGAATCTGCAAAACCAATGTGCTTCATGTCTTTGAATAAAACTTTGTAAACTGGTTTTGTGTGCTTAAGGTAAACGCGGGCGGCGGCCTTTTCATTGTCCCGGCAGCTTATCTGCATAAAGGGCTTTGTCTGGGTATCATTGCTGTAGTCGCCAAAAAGAGCACCGTCAATATTTATGCCGCAGACAAAATCAGGATTGCGGGCACAAAGAGCATAGGCTGTGTTTCCTCCAAAGGAATGTCCGCTTGCTCCAACTCCTTTTGAAAAATCAATCAGGTCGGAAAGATTTTTCTTGGCGTAATCAAGGGCGGCTTCGTTATCAATTATCCATTCAGGAAGACGACCCATCATGTATTTGCAGTATTTTCTCTGGGCCTGGTCAAACATGAGTGCAAGCTCCTGGTCGCCGGCTTTTGATTTTATGATTTTAAGCATTGCAAAAAGTCCGCCAAGCATAGGGTCATAAAGCTTAGTATTTTTTTTGTCCGAAAGAAGCCAGCTGCCGGCATCAAACTCTGTACAAAGAGCCTCCAAGGAATGTGCTACAGAAATCACAACATAGCCGTGGCTTGCAAGCTCTATACAAAGAAGTGAATTTCCTTCGCGGTAAGAATTGTAGCCGTGATTAAAAATAATTAACGGGAATTTCTGACCAGGAATGCGGGGTGCATTTGTGTAGCATTCGCTAAGATTGGCTTCTGGATTTTTGGTAAAATCCGGCGCAACATGAAAGGAAGCTTTAAAGCCCTTAATCATGTTTGGGGAAAGAGCTGGTGTTTTTGGCAGCCCCTCTACACTTTCTTTTGTTACAGGATAATAAACTCGGGCAGCAATACTGCGCATTCCACCGGCGGGCAAAACTTCTTTTCTGTGATCCTTGATTGTGTAAGTAAAAGTTCCGACCGCATACTGACCTGTTGGTTTTGGAAATTGTATTTTCATAAAAATATTATATACCAATTGTACAAAGCTTTCCACGCAGGATGTAGCCGATTTTAAAGTCCGTCTTTTATTCCCTGCGCTGCCTTGTAACCTCGTACATCATAATTGATGCAGCACAACCTACATTAAAGGAAGTTGCATAGGATTTTTCATCCATTGGAATTGTACAAAGAACATCGCAGTATTCCTTAAAGGCTTTGTTTAAGCCCATGGTTTCGTTTCCAATCATCAGGACAAGTGGACGGGTAAAATCAATTTCCTCAATCGATTTTTCTTTGTGTGCCGTCGAGCCTGCAACAATAAGGTCCGGATATTTTTCCCGAAGCTTGTCTATATAAGCATACAAATCATTATTATCTTCAATTCGGATTACAGGCATGTTGAAAAAAGACCCCATTGCAGAAACAACAACATCTGGATCATAAAGATCTACTGCATGGCCTGTAATAATCAGCATGTCCGCTCCAAGAGAATCGCAAGAACGGATTATTGTACCAAGGTTGCCCTTATTTGAAGGACGGTCAAAAAGAACAATAAAAGGCGCTTTTGAAAGAGTAACATTTTCCAGCTTATCTTCGCGCATTTCAATTATTGCCATCAGCTCAGAGGTATCTTCTTTTCCACTTAAATCCTTCATCAACTCTGGGGTAAGCACAAAGTTTTCTTTAGTTTTTACACTGCTGATTGTGTCCTTTGCCCAGTCAGAAAGATTATTCTTGTCGTATATAAAAGATTTGATGTTCCATTTGTTGGTAACAGCCTCCTTCAAGCTGCGCACTCCTTCTACCAGAAACTCATTGTATTTATACCGTTTGTTTCTGTTTGTTTTTAGAACCTCAAACTTCTGATACGTACTGTCCTTTGCAATAATCTTTGTTTCCTTCAATTTCAACCGTCCTTACAAGGGTTCTCATTATTTTCTAATAACAACGCAATCCCCGGCATACTCACTGTACTTTTTAGATTTTCGTACGCCTTATGCCGATGGTTTCCGTCATTCAGTTCAAACTCACCGTTCACATTTGGTGGTGCTTGTATACCACATTTTACCGTCAAATACTCTGATTTTTGCCCCGATAACAGAAACTTCCCCATTACCTTCCGCAGAAATAGCAGAATTGGAACGCCTGCGTTACAATTCTTCCTTTCTTAATAGTAGTATAACATATTTCCTGCGGTTTTTTATAAATTACGTAAACAAATTATAAAAAATCGTGCACGAAAAGTAAAATAACATTTGTATGCAAGGTAGATTTTAATTATACTTTAACCGACAAGTTTTTTTGTCATCATTATCAAAACAAACAGGGGGATTTTATGACACCTTTGATGATTGTATGCATTGCTGTGGCAGTTGTATTACTCTTTTTATTTCTTATCTCCTATAAGAAAGTTCCTAAAAACAGAATCGGTATTCGTGTTGGTCCTTTCGGTTCCAAAACGGTAACTGGTAAAGCGATTTTTGTAGTTCCCTTCTTACAAAGAATCGATTATATGACGCTTGAAAATATTCAGGTTGATTTTGTTTCTAAGGATTCTATCCCTACTCAGGATGCAATTAACATTAAGGTCGATGCGGTTGCAAACATTGCTGTTTCGCAGGACCCGGATACTATGAAAAAGGCAGCGGCTAAATTCATCGGTTATACAACATCGGACATTGCAATGGTAGTTACTCCTGTTTTGGAAGGTAATATCCGCGAAATTATCTCTCAGATTAAACTTAAAGATTTGATTCAGGGCGACAAAAAGGTTCTTGCAGAAAAGGTTGCCGAAAACGTAAAACCAAATCTTATAGACCTTGGTCTTGAACTTACAACTTTCAATATTCAGAACTTTAAGGACGACAACGGTGTAATCAACAATCTTGGTATTGAAAATACGGTCGCAATTTCAAAGGATGCGGCTAAAGCTAAGGCCGCGGCAGAAGCAGAGGTTAAGATTGCTCAGGCTCAGGCAGATAAAGATGCAAATGATGCAAGAGTTGCAGCAGAGCTTGAAATTGCTAAAAAACAGACTGATCTTGCCATTAAAAAGGCTTCTTTGCAGCTTCAGGCAGATACCGAAGCGGCTAAAGCTGAAGCAGCTAAGGGTATTGAAACTGAAAATCAGCGAAAAGTTTTGGAAATAAAGGCTGCTGATGCAAATATTGCTAAACAGGAAAAACAGATTGAGATTCAGGAAAAAGCTGTTTCTATTAAGGAAAAGGCTCTGGATGCAGAAGTAAAGAAAACAGCTGAAGCCGAAAAGTTTGCTGCCCAGCAGAAAGCCGATGCCGATTTGTATTCACGCCAGAAAAAAGCCGAAGCGGAAGCATTTGAACTTCAAAAACAGGCAGAAGCAGAAGCTTACCAGAGACAGAAAAAAGCAGAAGCTGAAAAAATCGCTATGGAAAATGAGGCCGCCGGTAAAAAAGCACTTGCAGAAGCTGTTCAGGCTCAGGGTGAAGCAGAAGCTGCGGCAATCAAAGCTAAGCTTGTAGCAGAAGCAGACGGTATGCGCGAAAAGGCAGAAGCCCTCAAGGAATATGGCGATGCAGCTAAACAGCAGATGCAGCTCGATGCCCTTAAAGTATACTTTGAACAGCTTCCAAAAATTGCAGAGGCATCTGGAAAAGCATACCAGAATGTCGACAAGATTTATATGTATGGCGGAGATTCTTCAAAGCTTACAAAAGATATAATGACAAATGTAACCCAAGTTTCTGAAAGTCTGGGCGAAACTCTCGGCCTGGATTTGAAATCTGTTCTTGGCAAGTTTATTGAAGGAAAAGTAAACAAGGCAGACAAACCTGCTGATGAAAACAAAAAATAGGAGTTTCTAATGGATTTAATACCAAGCTTTACCGTTGACCACACAAGACTTATGCCGGGAGTTTATATTTCCCGCGTTGATGATGTTGACGGCAACAAAATTACAACCTACGACATCAGGCTGAAACGCCCTAACGTTGAGCCTTGCGCCGGTGTTGCAGCCATGCACACACTGGAGCATCTTATTGCCACTTACCTGCGCAACGATGCCGAATGGAAGGATTCAATCATCTACTGGGGACCAATGGGCTGTCTTACAGGCTTCTACCTTATAATCAAAGGTCAGCAGCCATGCGAAACAATCGGCAAACTGATGATTAAGGCCTTTGAGTTCGCCGCCAGCTTTAACGACAAAATCCCGGGCACTGAACCGGAAAACTGCGGAAACTATCTGCTCCACAATCTGCCAATGGCACAGTACGAAGCAAAAAAATACGTAGAGGTTTTGAAAACTTCTCCGTGTTATGTATACCCGGCACAGTAGGTGAGTATTTTTCTGTGGTTGAAAAATGCTTTTTATAGTTGTATTCTATAGAACATAATACTAATAAGATTTAAGAGGATAATATGACTTTTGTTGAAGATTTATTGAAAAAAGCAAAAGCTGCCGGTAAAACAATCGTTCTTTGCGAAGGCGAAGACAAACGAGTTGTTGAAGCAGCTTCTAAAATCACTAAAGAAGGAATTGCAAAAATCATTTTGATTGGAAGCGATGAAGACATTAAAGCAAGCGGATGCAATGCAGATTTAACAGGAGTTACTATTGTTGACCCTGCAAAAGATGCAAATGCAGACAAATATGCAGAGCTTTTGTTTAAGGCTCGCGAAGGCAAAATCAACAAAAAAACAGGTGCACCAGAATATGCCGATGTTGCAGCTGCTAAAGCCGCAATTCTCAAGGACCACACAATGTATGGTGCTTTGATTTTGAAGGCTGGCGATGCAGACGGTTTTGTTAGCGGTGCCTGCCACTCTACAGCAAATACCTTACGCCCAGGTTTACAGGTAATTAAAACTGCTCCTGGCTTTAAGACAGTTTCAAGCTGCTTTATTATGGTTGCCCCGGAAGGCGGAAACAAATATGTTCCAGAGGGAGTTGCCGTATTTGGTGACTGTGCTATTAACATTGAACCAAGTGCAGAAGAACTTTGCGACATTGCTCTTGCTTCTGCAGATACAGCTAAGAAGATTGCCGGTATTGAACCACGTGTTGCAATGCTTTCATTCAGTACAAAAGGCAGCGGAAACGATGCCAAGTACTATGATACAGTTACAAAGGTTCAGCAGGCTACAGAGCTTGCAAAGGCAGCTGCCCCAGATTTAGCTTTGGATGGCGAGTTCCAGTTTGATGCCGCAGTTGCTCCAGAAGTTGGCGAACTTAAAGCTCCAGGCAGCAAGGTTGCAGGTCACGCAAACACATTTATCTTCCCTAACATCAATGCCGGAAACATCGGTTACAAAATCTGCCAGAGAATGGGCGGCTGGATGGCTATCGGTCCAATCTGTCAGGGCTTTGCAAAACCTCTCAACGACTTAAGCCGCGGCTGCAACGTAGATGATATTGTTGCAACTGTAGCAGTAACTGCATTGCAAGCATAAAAGCAAAACTGCACACATATAAAAAAAGGTCATTCGCGAACGAATGACCTTTTTTTATGTGTTAAAGTTATTTATTCGGTAACTTCATAGGTAGCTACAATTGTATTTGTTTGTTTTCCATCACTACCTAAAACTGGATTACCTGCAGCATCAAATTTTGGAGTAAGAATCTTAGCAGCAATAACATCATATTCTGTTCCTTTTACAGTAATTTTTGCAGGTATTGTGATTTCACCACTAAACAGACGTTTGTCAGTTGAAGTTAAATCTATAGTTGTACTATAACCAGAGACACCTTCCCGATACAATCCGACAAATACCTTTTCTGCATCTTTTGCAAGCTGAGCTTTGAAAGAGTAAGTCTGTCCACGTTTCAAAGTTAAATCAATTGGATTAACCGCAGACAACGGCTGATAAAGTCTAACATATTTAGCAGAAGAAGCCTTAGCCGCATTAACTTTAAAACTACCAAGACTGGCTCCACTTGTTTCTCCATTATTAAGAAGGGTCATAGATACTTTATACTCTCCTTCTTCCGGGAAACTGAATTTAACAGTATTCTGATTTTCTCCATATTCTATTATATGAGCATTATAAACTGCCGTAGATTTTTTCGAAACACTTACTAAAAGTTTCTGATTGTTATCCTTCATTTTATATGAGAAAGAATAAGTTCCATCAGAAGAAGCTGCTGGACCAGTAAGTTTTAATAATGGACTATTTTCTGCATTATCAATAGCATCAAAGAATCTAGCTTCGAAAGTTGGATAAGCCATAAAAGTGTCTGTGCTTATTGGGTTACTTGAAAACTGGTATTTTGAATCTTCAGGAATATGTGACCATATAAATAATTCAGGTTTCAGGAACAAATAACCAGTTGAATAATCAAATTTAAATACTGTTTTCGAATTGTTATTCTCATCTTTTACATTTACACCATATCCGGCATCCCAGGTACAATCAACAAGATATGATTCACCATCTACTTTTACGATATCCCAGGCATGAGTTTCGCCACTTTTTCCCCATCCAAAAATATATTCGCAAGGAATTCCCAAAACTTCACAGAACTTATTAAAACAAAGAGCATAACCCTGGCATACACCTTTTTTATTTTTTGTAACAGTCCAATAATCGTTTGGAGGCATAGGCTTTTGTTCAGCTCCTTCAATATCATATTCAATTGAACAGGCAATAAGGTCGTGAACCAATTTAAGCTTCATAAAATCATCAGTAGTGGTGTCATTGATTTTTGCACTTACATCTTCAATATACTTAAGAGGATCTGCGGCTCGGGTTGCTTCCAAGACTGAATCATTCAACCATTCTGCAACAACATCTTCGGGTTTATTTGTACGATATTCATTTGCTTTAGTGTAAGAAGCCGGCTTTGTAATAGTCCCATATTTTTTTCCGCCTGTAACTTCATAGCGTTGACGTGTAACATATTCTCCATCTTCATCAGTAGTTCTAACACGTACTTCAACAGCCTGTGCTGAAATTCTTACTCTTCGTGCAAATTTACCAGTTGCCGAGTCCTTATAGATATACTCGTATTCAACTTCCTTTTCATCATCATAATAAGAAATCCTGATTCTATCCTCTGCATCGCTTTCAAGTTCAAAGTTATAAACTTTTCCAGCTTCAAGCACAGTTCCATCAGCAGGACTGATTGCTTTTATACGAGCAGCCGTATTTATCTTGTCAACTTTATTCAAAAAGTCGCAGCTAAAGAACAGCATTGTTGTGAATAATACAAATAATCCAATTTGTATTCGTTTAGCAAATAGTTTCATAAAATCTCCTTTTTTTGTTTAGTGGTAATATTTGAAAAAAAACAAAGGGATGATTCGGATGAACCATCCCTTCAAGTAATTACTTTACAGAACTTATTCTGTTACTTTATAAGTTGCAGCAACATACTTACCGGTTCCAGTACCATCATCTTTATTCATTTCAACAATTATACAAGCTTTTGTAACTTTGTATGTACCATCAGTTAAGTTAAAATCCTTTGATGGAACAGTAATGCTTGCTTTGTAAAGATTTGAATCAGCTTCTTTAGTCAATTTGTCTTCCTGTAAATATCCATTAACACCCTCTGTAAAATAGCGGATTGAAGCAGATACTATTTCATTGTTCCATAAAGTGTAGAATTCATAAGTTTGTCCGAGCTTTAAGGTTTCTTCCACAGGATTTACTGCAACAAGAGGATTCAGTATCTCTACATAAGATTCTGTTGCAGCTTTATCGACATCAATTTTGAACTGTGCAACAACAGTACCTGTTGATTCACCATTTTTGAATAATATTACTCTTGCTGAATAAGTTCCTGCTTCCGGGAAACTAAATAAAGCTTCTCCACCCTTTGTTGTCGGGTTATATTTTATAATCTTATTAGCATCATTTTCACCTTTCAATGCCCTAATGCCAAAATTAACATTACCAACATCATCCCTAAGCTTGTATGAGAATGAATATTTTCCGTCAGTAGCTTTTGCATTAGCCTTAAGCTTTCCAATAACATCATTATCTGGATTTTCAATCATGTCAAAATACAATGGAGTTACATCTGGAAGAGTATTAAAAGCTGCTTTTGAATCATTAATATCATTAACAGCTTTACTGCCTATAGGAGTTGCAAGAAGCTGATGTTCCTGATGTTTAGGGAAATGAGAGAATGCAAAAATGTATGGTTTTACAAAAAGATATTCTGTAGAATACTTTTTATTAAATCCGCCATCAACTGCACGTCCTGCATCCCATGTTACATCCATAAGATAGCTTTTTCCTTCAATTTTAACGATATCCCAGGCATGAGTATCATTTCTGTTCCAGCCGAATACATAATCACAATCAAGACCAATTACTTCGCAGAACTTGTTGAAAGTAAGAGCGTATCCCTGACAAACACCTTTTGTTGTTTTAAGAACTGTCCAATAATCCTGTGGAGGCATTGGATCTTCTTTTAAACCTTCCATATCATAAGGGATGATGAGGGCAAGCAAGTCGTGAATCATTTTTGCTTTTTCAAAATCATCCTTTGCTTCTCCCTTGATTTTTGTGCAAACCTCTTCTACATAAGCAAGAGGATCTGATTTTCTTTTTGCTTCAAGAGTTGAATCTTTTGCAATGTTTTCAATAAAAGGATATGGTTCATTTGTTCTATAAGAATTAGCTTTGTCATAAGAATCTGGAGTTACATATGAACCATAAGATTTAGTTCCCTTTACTTTGTAAGTCTTACCAACACCAAATGGACCGGTATAGATTTTTTCCTGGTCGCTAACAACATAAAGCTGAACTTTTGTTGCCTTTAACGGAATCCACAGTCTTTTTTTGAAAGAGCCATTCTCTTTATAAATGTATTCGTAATCAATTTCTTCATCAGGATTCTGGTAAGATACACGAACTATATCCAGTTCATCACATTCAAATGAAAACTCATAAATCTTACCTGCTTCAAGTTCATCATCATTACTAGGACTTACTTTTGAAAGAGAAGGAACTTTATTCCCCGCTGAGTCTTTTTTCTGTCCAAGACCATCCAGCATACTACAGCTGAAAAGGAACAGTGTTGTCAATACAACAAATAATCCAATTTGGATTCGTTTAGCCAAAAGTTTCATAAAATCTCCTTGTGTTGTTTAGTATTTTAATGAAGGAAAAACAATGGATTTTCCCGCAAGTTACTTTCTTACATTGTAAAGCACACTTTTAAAAAAGGAAAGTTTTTTGTTGAGATTGACGGATCAAGTCCGACAATGACATTATTTTTCCGACAATGACATAATATATTTCCCCTACACTTACGCTAAAGTTTTTTATTGACACTTAATATTTAGTCGCTTATACTGATTAAAAGGTGATGCAATGGAGCTTCCCCAAGTAATTGAAAAAGTTTTACCGGCATTTGAACGGTATTATACTGTAAAAAAAGTATCAGACCCGCCTTTCTGCGCTGAAGCAGAGTTTCGTTCACACAACGAGCAGTATTTTCTTGTGCGTTCTGCTCACATTGCTGATATTGATTCCAACGAGTTCGTATATTTTGCAACAGTTCCTGATTTAGACTCACAAAATCTTGAAAACCTCACAAAGCTTGCCTGGGAAAAAGGTCTTTCACTTGTAAAACCGTATAATGGTCATCGTAATTCAGATGTTACCCTCATCATCATAACAAACAAAGCAGATGAGGAAACCAAAAAAGCAATCAAAAAGACAAAATTATATAAATCATATAAGTTCAGTTTTTGGGGATGGAGTAATTTCAAGCTTACCGTAGTGGAGATGGGTGAACAAGCGCAAAATCACGGCATTTATTTCAACAGATTCGGTAAAGATTACCGCAAGCTGCTGGAAAAAAATATTTTTGGTTAGCATCTTTACTTAAAGGAGGAAAAGATGACAGCATTACTTATCATCATTGCTGCGGTCGCTTTGTTAGTAGTTGGCTACATTTTCTATGGTTCCTGGCTCGCAAAGCAGTGGGGCATTGACCCTGCAAGGAAAACACCTGCTCACGAAAAAACTGACGGTGTTGATTACGTTCCGGCAAAACCAGCCGTTCTGATGGGACACCACTTCTCATCAATCGCAGGTGCTGGTCCGATTAACGGCCCGATTCAGGCTGCTGTATTCGGATGGGTTCCTGTATTCCTGTGGTGTGTAGTCGGAGGTATTTTCTTCGGCGGACTTCAGGACTTTGGTTCTCTGTTTGCTTCTATCCGTCATGACGGAAAATCTGTTGGTGAAATCATCAAAGATTCAATGGGCTCAAAAGCAAAAAAACTTTTCATTATCTTTGCTTTGCTCGTATTGATTCTTGTAATTGCTTCTTTTGTAAACGTAGTTGCAGGAACTTTCTTTACAGCCGCTGATGCTGCAAAAACCTTTGGATTTGTTAAAAACCCTACCGGAAATCAGTCTACAGCTATGATTTCCCTTCTGTTCATCGTACTCGCTATTGTTTACGGAATTATTACAAATAAATGCGGACTTAAGACTCTTCCAGCTACAATCATCGGACTTGTAGGAATTGTTCTTATTACAATTCTTGGTCTTAATGTTGGTTTTGCAATGACACGCACAGCATGGATTGTTTTCATTGGTCTTTATATTGCAATTGCTTCTCTTGTACCAGTCTGGATTCTTCTCCAGCCACGCGATTACCTTTCATCATTCCTGCTTTATGCTATGATGCTTCTGGCTCTTGTTGGAATTATCAGCTCACCTATTACAGGAAATGCTACCTTTACAATTCCTGCCTTTACAGGATGGAAAACTGGTCTTGGAACTATGTTCCCTGCCCTCTTTATTACTGTAGCCTGCGGTGCATGTTCAGGATTCCACTCACTTATTTCTACTGGTACTTCTTCTAAACAGCTTGATAACGAAAGCCACGCAAAGGCAATCGGTTACGGTTCAATGCTTATTGAGTCAGCACTCGGAATTATTTCTTTGATTGCTGTTGGTATGGTATTCGAAAAATATAAGACTGGCGGATTTGGTTCTCCATCTGCAGCATTCGGTGCTGGTCTTGCAACATTGTTCGGAAATGAAGGCAGCGTAGCTTACAACACAATTTACGCTCTTCTTACTCTTGCAGTTTCTGTATTTGCCCTTACTTCTCTTGATACAGGTACACGTTTGAGCCGCTTTATGTTCAGCGAATTGTTCCTTAAAGATGATGAAGCTACCTGGAAAGATGCAAAAGGTATCCGCAAGGTTCTTGCTAACCCATTGTTCGGAACAGCTATTATGGTTTTGATTGGCTGTATTCTTGGTGGACTTAAACTCAGCGCAATCTGGGGATTGTTCGGTGCTGCTAACCAGCTCCTCGCAGGTATTGCTCTTATGGCAGTTGCTGCATGGCTTGGTGAAGCTGGCAAGAACAACAAGATGTTCTTTATCCCTATGATTTTCATGCTTGCTGCAACTCTTACTTCTTTGATTATCACAATCATCAAGAAGATTGGAGCTATGGCTGCAGGTGCTCAGAATGCATTCTTCTGGGGCAACTGGTTCCAGCTGATTTTCGCCCTCGCCATGGCCGTACTCGCCGTAATTCTCGTAATTGAAGGCGTTCAGACATTCGCCCGCCAGGCTAAAGCAAAATCAAAGGCTTCTGCTTAATTATTGCGTTGTATTCTTACTGCCTTTGATTGCAGTTTTGCATCCTTGCAAAACTGCACACTAAATAAGGGACATTTTAAGGCGATCATTTTTAATGGTCGCCTTTTTTCATGTGCGTTTCATTACTATAATTGTAATGTCATCGGTATGCTGGGTGGTGCCAAGGTGAGGATTAAGAGATTCGGTGATTTTCTGGAGTATTTCATTTGCAGAAGCTCCATTTGAAGATTCAAGAATCCGTTCAAGCTCTTTTCTACCAAAACCTTTCTGGTCGCTGTCCATTGCATCTAAGTAACCATCAGTAAAAAGCACAAGAACATCATCCTTCTTTATCATCATTGAAATTGGAGAATATTGAACTTCCATCATATCCATTCCAACTGGACCAAAAGAAGGATTTTCAACATCAGGGAG
This sequence comes from Treponema sp., assembly GCA_016290335.1. Next base: position 11,935 of record JAEETM010000051.1, read on the forward strand.
GATTTCTTCTGCATAACCTTCGGCAGCATGGTATAGCTCCGGATAAGGATGTGCAGCATCTACAAAAGTAACCTTACAGAAATCCTCACGCTCGCTTATATTCATAAGGATTCCTGTAAGATAATTTTCGATATCACCTTTTGCCGAAATAAAATTAGAGTTTATTCTTTCAAGCGTGATGGAAACATTTTCACCGTAAATATTCGATTCCCTGAATGTCTGCTGGATAATATTTTCTGCAAGCATTGTAATAAGGCTGGCTGTAACTCCATGGCCGGAAGCATCAAAAAGAGAAACACCGTAAAGCTCACCGCCCATGCTGTAGAAATTATAGAAATCACCGGAAACAACAGAAAGCGGCTTATAAAGTACGGAAATATCCCAATGCGGGTATTCAATTAATGGTGGATGGAAAAGCTTTTGCTGAACAATAGCAGCAGTTCTCATATCCTGCTGAGTAATTTTTATATCGTCATCAAGCTTTTTATTTGCAAGCACCAGTTTTTCTGTCTGATGTGCAACTTCCTTTTCAAGCTCTGTGTTCAAGTATTCCAAACGGATAGAAGTTCTTCTGTATTGTACGCTAAAGAAAATAAAGAAGAAGATGATTGTAAGCTGCCATCCGAACATAGAAAAAAACGGAACATTGATATTACGCAAAACCCCTTTTATAATCAAATCTACAAGAAGCATTGTTACAAGCGGAATACAGCCAATAAACAGGAAAAAAGCATTCTTCTGTTTTTCCGCATCGGCTTTGTTAAAAAGATTCTTAACAATCATTCCCAAAGCAAAAACCAGGTCTAAACCACAAAGCGCAAACAGATATGGGAACAGTTTATAAAGTGAATAATACTCTTTTGCAACCAGAACACTGATAATGCAGAAAAGCACACTTACAATACGAATAATTATTTCAATTTTGTGGTGTTTTTGTTTTAAAAAATTAAAGATAAACAGGGCAGACAGATTTGTCATACCAACAAAGCCCAGACAGCAGGTAAACTTAAGATAAGTTATAAAAGAAATACCTCCATGAAAGCCTATCCAGGGAAGCTCTCCTGAATATAAATTGGAAAAATAGAAAATTGAAAATAAGTTGAGCAGAGCAAAATAAAGGTAGATTCTGTCTTTGCGGTAAAAAAGAAAAAGCACAAAGAACAGAAAGCATACCGCCATCATTATGCCGGTAAAAAAGATGTAAATATGGCTCTGCCAGAAGCTTGCAATATCAGAAGCAGCCCAACAATCATCTCTTTGACCTATAAAAACACCCGGTGAAATTGTTGCTAGTCCCATTTCATAAACTTTTATTAAAAGTGTATTCTTGCCCTGCTGCAATAAATATTCCTGTGGAAAATCAAAAAGATGAGCTGCATAACTGGCATCCTGGTACAAATCTTTTTCCATAAAACCATAGGAATCTATAAAATGACCATTCAAATAAACTTCATCGGCAAAATGAAGGTATGGAATTACCATTGATAAATCCTGATTTTTTAATCCTTGGGGCAGATTAAACTCGGCTTTAAGCCACAGGTATTTTCCGTCGCTGCCGGCAACATCAGCAAGATTCCGGTAACACATTCTGTCCAGATGAGTGTAAGTCAACTGCAGGGCATCTTCTACTTCAGAATCTTCACCCCAGGAATGGTCCTCGCCTTCCGGGCATACGGCATAATAAAAGGCACCGTCGAGCTTAACGCGTAATTCGGGGTGATGGGTATTGAGGGTGCCGGTATTTCTTTTGTGGGGATTTTCGTAATTTAACGTGCAGGAACATAAAACAGCAGAAAAAAGGATGAGAGGGGATAAAATGGTACGTAAAAATAAGTTTAATCTCTTCATAAGGGATTCTGCCGATAACTTAATATTACTATATGGTATGCTTTATTTCAAGGAATAAGTATGAACTGCAAGGATAAATACATTATAGATACTTTTATCTAAAAATGGCTCCCAGTCGTGATTCATAGGGCAAAAGCGCGCAATATTGCGCTTGACGCTGCATGTGGAGTAGGAACTATTTAAATGCCGCTCGCGCGGCATCCACATGCAGAGTCATTTTGCCCTATGAATCTCTCCTTCGCGCCAACTTTTAGGTGAATAATTTTGACTAAGTTTTACCCTAATCACTTCATTCCATTTATGAAGAGCTCGTACAGTTCCTTGTCTACCATTATTCCATTGCGGACTTCCCAGTGGGTGTTGGGGCGGGCATGTTCAGCTATTCCAAAAGGGCCGCGGAAGTTCCAGAGGGCGTAGCCGAAATTGAGGGCGTTGCAGACGCTGAAAAAGTCGCGGTACCAGGCAAGAGCGGTTTGATTGTCTACCTTGTTGTAGCAGCCGCATTCGCCAATATGTACGCGGCAGCCTTTGTCGGCAAGGTCTTTCCACGGTTTGTAAAACTCCAAAAGGGCTTCGTGGCTCCAGGTCATTCCGTCGCACTTCATGCCGGGCCACCTTGGATATTCCCAGTCGAAGGAACCGTTATCTTTCATCCATTCTGCATGCCAGTGGGTTAAGCGCATAGGCATATAACCGCGACCGCTGAGCACAACATTCAAATCGGCAAGCTCTGGACAAGCCTGATGTCCACCGCCCAAGCCATCGCAAATAATTGTACGGTCTGGAGTAATTTTCCGGATTTCACGGCATACACGAGCCATAATTGCCTTGTGATTTTCGCGGGTAAGTCCGTACTGGCCTACATTCGGTGGTTCATTCAAAAGGTCAAAGCTTAGCTGGTCTGGCGAATAAGAACTGTAGCGTTTGGCAAAAAGCTTCCACAAATTAGTAAAAGCATCCTGGGCAATTTTATCGGTCCAAAGGTTGTCGCGTTCAAGTTCATTGCCGTTGATGCAGTAGCCGGGTGCGCGGTGAACATTGAGTGAACAGTGAAGTCCACGGGAAACTATTGCATAAATACAGCGGTCAAGCACCTTGAGCATAGCTTCATCCGGCTCATCGTACTTAAAGTTGTGGATAAAATAGCGGTAATCAGTTGGCAGGCGGACAAAATTACAGCCCATATCTGCCATAAAATCCAAATCAGCTTCATCAATATGAATCATTCCAGGATTCACAAGAGTGCCATCAACTCCAGCCCGACCAAGGGAAAAGAAAGGGAGAATATTAAAACCGTACCACATAAAAACCTCACTTTTTTAATAGATTGCCGTATCAAGTACGGCAATGACAGATATCAAGCAAATGCAGATGAAACTGTTTTCAGCAAATCAATAATCTGTAATTTCTGAGGACAGTGCCCTTCACAGTTACCACAGCCAATACAATCTGCAGGATTTCCACTTTCTTTTACTGCATTGTTATAGTGCCATTTGAAAGAAGCAACTCCGTATCTTTTTGACTCATTATAAACATTGAAGAAACGCGGAATATCAATTTTCATCGGGCAGCCACCATTTGTTTCATCAACACAGTAGCGGCAGGCTGTACAAGGAATTGCAATTGTAGAATTAATAAGGTCTGTTGCCTTGCGTACACAATCCTGCTCCTGGGCATTAAGTGGAACAAAATCCTTCATATAACTCATATTGTCGTTGAGCTGTTCCATATTGCTCATTCCGCTAAGCACAACAAGAATATTATCAAGGCTTGCACAGTAACGCACAGCCCAGCTTGCAGCACTTGCATCCGGTGCATAATCAGTAAATATTTTTTTAGCATCAGGCATAATGTTTGCAAGACTTCCGCCCTTAATTGGTTCCATAATTGCAACAGGAATACCATAACGACAGCAGATTTCGTAGCATTTTCGACTCTGAACGTTATCGCTTTCCCAGTCGATATAGTTTATCTGGAGTTGAACAAGTTCAACTTCAGGGTGCTTGCTCAAAATCATTTCAAGAACATCGGCAGAATCGTGGAAAGAAAAACCAGGATGTTTAATTTTTCCTTCGGCTTTCATTTTCTGCATCCATTCAAAAGCACCAAGGTTTTCAGCAGTTTGGAAAACATCCTTATTAAGCGCGTGAAGGAAATAATAATCAAAATATTCAACACCGCATTTTTTAAGCTGTTCATCAAAAATCTTCTGTAAATCGGCAGGGTCGGTTTTACCCCAGAGAGGCATTTTTGTAGTTACCTGGAATTGTTCGCGCGGATAACGCTTTGCAACAAGTTCTCCAAAAACCCTCTCAGAAAAGCCTCCGTAATAAACCCAGGCTGTATCAAAGTAAGTAAAGCCCTGAGCCATATAGGCATCTATCATTTCGCGTGTTTTTTCAAGGTCAATGTTACCCCAAGTTTTATCTTCCGTATATGGAAGACGCATTAAACCGAATCCTAGCTTTTTCATTGCGGTTTTATCCTCCTGAGTAAGGCTGCTGGCAGCCGGTGATAAATAGCAAAGCGTTAAAAAAATTGCGGAAGCAATTTTTAGCTTTATCTCGAAACTCTTAAGAAAAGTATAAACTGATTTATTAAATCAAAGTAGTAAAAAAAGCGAAGTAAATTGTAAGAAAAAAATATTTTTAACGGCTGCAAAAAAGGCTCTACTTAATTGCCTCTAAAAAAGCAGTACAGCCTTCCAAAATATCTTCGTAAGTCTGGTCAAAATTGCCGGTATACCAGGGGTCTGCTATATCGCGTGTTTTCCCGGCATAAGAAAGAAGGCGGACAATTTTATGTGCAGGGTCAGGCGACCAGCAGCGGTTCATATACCAGATGTTTTCATCATCCATGGCAACAAGATAATCGTATCTGTCATAATCTGCACGAGTAATCTGGCGGGCTGCACGACGGGTAAAAGGGATTCCCATTTCGTGAAGCTTCTGACGCGTACCATAATGCATGTCATTTCCAATCTCTTCGCGGCTGGTAGCAGCAGATTCAATTAAAAAATCATTTTCACGCCCTGCCCTGCGTACAAGCTCCTTCATAACAAACTCGGCCATAGGAGAACGACAAATATTTCCGTGACAAACAAAAAGAATCTTAATCATAGCAAAACACCGTAAAAAAAGGTGCCGACTGAAACAGAAGGCACCTTTGTAAATATAGATTGCCGTATCAAGTACGGCAATGACAATTATATGTATTGTCATTATCGGGCGAGACCCGATAATCTTATTTTGTAGCAAGGATTGCAATTCCAGGGAGTGTTTTTCCTTCGAGGAGTTCGAGGGAAGCACCACCACCAGTAGAAACGTGGCTCATTTTTGAAGCAAGGTTGAACTTGTTTACAGCAGCAACAGAATCACCACCGCCAACTACAGTCATAGCACCACGGCCTGTAGCTTCTGCAACGAGCTTAGCAACAGCTTCTGTTCCCTTTGCAAATGCATCAAACTCAAATACGCCAACTGGTCCGTTCCATACGATAGATTTAGCTTCGGCAATTGCCTTCTTGTAGATTTCAACAGTCTTAGGACCAACATCCATAGCCATTACATCAGCTGGGATTTCTACGCTGTCAACTGCAACTGGTTTTGCATCTGGAGAGAACTCAGCAGCTGCAACATGGTCAACAGGAAGAAGAATCTTAACGCCTTTAGCATCTGCATCAGCAAGAAGCTTTTTAGCTGTATCAATAAAATCATCCTCTACGAGAGACTTTCCAACAGAGTGGCCCTGAGCCTTGAGGAATGTATAAGCCATACCGCCACCAATAACAAGATAAGCAGCGTTCTTCAAAAGTGATTCAAGAACGGCAATCTTAGAAGAAACCTTTGCACCACCGATGATAGCAACCATTGGTTTTGGAGGATTTGTTACCATTGGTTCAAGATATTTTACTTCTTTTTCCATAAGGAAGCCGCCAACTGGCTCAGCTTTCATAAACTTAGCGATTGTAGCAGTAGAAGCCTGGTCGCGGTGAGCAGTTCCGAAAGCATCGTTTACAAAGATGTCACCGTATGTAGCAAGTTCTTTTGCCATTGATTCGCGTTCTGCATCGTCCTTAGATGTTTCTTCTTTGTGGAAGCGAACATTTTCGAGCATTGCAACTGCGCCTTCTGGAAGTGCATCAATTGCAGCCTTCTGTCCGAGTGCATCTGGAAGGAATGTAACATCTTTTCCGAGTTTTTCTGCAAAATATTTTACAACTGGAGCCATGCGGTTCTTTCCATTGATGAACTTTTCTGCATCAGCATCTGTCCAGGTTTTGCCGGCTTTTTCTGCCTTTTCCTGAGCCTTTTTAACATCCTTTTTAGGATCGCCAAGGTGGCTCATCAAAACGAGAGAACGAGGATTCTGCTCAAGAATGTATTTAATAGTAGGAAGAGCTGCCATAATACGAGTGTCATCCTGTACAACTCCATCCTTCATTGGTACGTTAAAATCAACACGCATGATGATGCGTTTGCCTTTAAGATCAACATCTTTTACTGTTTTAATCATAGTAAAACTCCTTTAATGTATGTATTCCGAACCAACGTCCGGCTGTTTACTTTGATTAAAATATAACGATTTTTAGACTTTGTTTCAATCTAAAACAGGAAGGGAGAAACTCTGCCCTAAAACCCGGTTTTTGTGCTAAAATAAAAGCATGAAACAAAAAGGCTTTTATCCGACTGAAATTATTTTTTCTGCCACAAATGCGTGCAACCTCCACTGCGAGCACTGTTTTGTAGGAAGAAATCCAAAAAAGATTGATATTGAAGCAGCAAAAAAGTTTCTGGAAGGGTGCGTTGAAGCTTCCCGGGAAAATCCTGAGCTGCCCAAGATTGAAAAAATTGGATTTTCAGGGGGCGAACCCTTTCTTTATACAGAGTTTATCCTTGAACTGACAAAAACTGCGGTTTCTCTCGACCTCCTTTTTGACCAGATAATGACAAACGGCGACTGGTGGAAGGACGAAACTGATTTACGCTCCACTCTCCAGAAAGTTTACGATGCCGGCTACGATGGTAAAATTGGGCTCAGCTGGGATTCTTTCCACGGGCAAAGTACCGAAAGAATGCAAACTTTTATTTGTGCCGTGCAGGAGATTTTCGGGGAAGATGCAATTAATATACAAGCCGTTGAAGGGGGCCCTGAGGATAGCAACGCCCCTCACCCTGATTTTCTTGAAAAACACCCTGAGATAAAAGTTTACCACTTACCTCAAACATTCCCTGCTGATGATAAACGCGGCTGGCAGTCAAAACACTGGTTCAAAGAAGATTACTGCCAGGGCCCGGGAAACATTCTTTACATTCACGCCGACGGAAACATAGCACCTTGTTGTGGTTTTGCAAACGAAAACCCGGCACTTTTTATAGGAAGCATTAGCGACAGCTTTGAAAAAGTCATAGAAAAAGCCTCTTCCAACCCTATGATAAAACACTGCTTTGAAGAAGGGCTTTCGCATTACCGTCACCACGAACTGAAAAAACTCCTGCGTGCTGAAGGCAAAAAACTGCCTGGCAAAACTTCGGATATTTGCACCTTCTGCGATTATGTTTGCAAAATCGGGCAGTAGATTATCGGGTCAAGCCCGATAATGACATTTTTGGCACGACAATGACATTTTTGGCACGATAAAGGCAGAACAGGTCCGGTAATGACAGGTTATGCTTCTACTACGCACGGTTCGTTGTAACCGCGGAAAAACGGATTATGAGTAAGGAATGTAAAACCTTCAGCTTTGGCCTGCGAAAGCAAAATCCTGTCAAATGGATCGTTGTGCGCTGGTGCAGATTCATCCCGCTGTAAACCGGCAAGCTCAACTACATGCAAATCATCTATAGGAAGCTTGTGGTAGCCGGACTGCTCGCAATAATGCATAAACTCAATCCCGGAAATAGGAAGTTTTTTTAGAGCATATTTTATTTGAACTTCCCAAATAGAAGCGATGCTGTAAAAAAGTCTGTTATTTGGATTCAGAATAATATCACGCATCTTAGTATTTAGTTTTGAATCTTTTGACATTGCCCATAAAATAATATGGGTATCCAGCAATACATCATTCTGTCTCATAAAATCCTCCTTATTAATCAATCATCCCGAACATTCGGGCAATTTCATCATTGCATTCATCAAAATCATCTGGAACTGTAAACTTACCTTCTGCAATTCCAATCCGTTTTGATACATCTTCCTGTTCAATCCAGGTAATCTTTACAACAGGCTTTCCTGCCCTTGCAACAATCACCTCTTTTTCTTCCTTGCGCTCCAGCATGGCGATGATTTTTGAAAAATTAGTTTTGGCTTCCAAAACATTCATCTGGCACATAATTTCCTCCTGTTATTTACTTAGTCTCATTAGTCTAGTCTACTTAGCTAAATAATACTATACAAATTAGGAGAAGTCAAGGGCGAAGACAAACATTTTTTGGTTACAATCATTTTTTCTGTCTTCGCCGGAAGTTTTGTCTGACAAAACTTCCCATTTATAGGTAACCATAGCGAAGACAAACATTTTTTGGCACCCACCATTTTTTCTGTCTTCGCCGGGACAGGGGCCATCTGCCTGTACAAAGATTTTTCATGCTTTAATCGATTTTACTTGTTTTTTTAAACAATATTGTGTATATTTTAATTGTACACAATTAAATATTTTTTATTAAAGAGGTGAAATTATGGCAGAACTGACAATTACAAATGCTAATTTTCAGAAGGAAGTTCTTGAATCGGACAAACCGGTTCTGGTTGATTTTTGGGCCCCATGGTGTGGTCCTTGCAGAATGCTTGGTCCTGTAATTTCTGAGATTGCGGAAGAACATCCGGAAATTAAAGTTTGCAAGGTGAATGTTGATGATGAACCTGATTTAGCAAGTCAGTTCGGCATAATGAGCATTCCGTTTGTAGCAAGCTTTAAAAATGGCGCAGTTTACAAATCTTCTGTTGGCGCTCAACCAAAGGAAGCAATTCTAGAGTTGCTGGCATAAGATTAAGGGACGAACAGATTAAATGCTGATATCCGGTAAGTTAGTTTAGGCTTACCGGTTAGTTTGGTGTAACAAAAATCCCGCTGTTACAGAAGCTCCATCGGGTGGTGGTTCCATCGATAAAGTTCTGGCGTGGTTCTTCTTGTCCGCGCCCCGGATCGAGTGTATAAAGAGTATCGCCCTTCCAATAAGTCAAAACATAATGAAGCGGATTATGCATTGGAGCCAGATAATCAACATTTGCTCGAGGAACAAGTATTTCTATTACATATTGATTTTTTGCCAGGGATGAACTGATATCCGTGATATCTTTTAACTGAGAAGTATCTACGGACTTTGCAAAAAGAGCCATCAGTTTTTCGCCAGGTTGTTGAGGATTCGAAAGATTCATTCCAAAAAAAACATTTGAAGCATAAGGTGCAATTTCCTGGGCAATTTTAAACGGGTCACTGTATTCGCCAAAGCCTGCAGAAGGATCAAACTTGATTTTTGGGTATATTTTTTTTGCAGTAGCTTCAACCTTGCTGCCGGGAATCTGTCCAGTTTCTGCAAGATAATAAGCCATAGAAAAAGCCCCGCAGGCATTCCGCGACCAGGCATTATCACGCTGAGTTGCATAAGGCTGACCTTTACTCGCCTTACAGGCTGAAAAAAGCAAAGTACACATAATAACAATCAGAGTTTTTTTAGTTTTTATATTCATAATACTTATTATACACAAAAAAATTCTGAAAAGAAAGTGATAAACTCTACCTGCTAAACACTACTCTAAAAGAATATTTATGTTATAATTAATTTATGAATAAGAAAATTAATCCTAAGTGTATTGCCCCTTTATTTGCAGCAATAATTCTTTTATCAGGATGTAAAACTATGAGTAATTTAAAACTAACCGAAGAAGAACCAATTGGACAAAATCTTGGAAATGCAGGCGACAAAATCACATTTGCCGGGAAAAACTATACCTCCACTTTTTTCGATGATTTTAATGGTAGTGAATTAGACAATGAACGATGGGAAAAATGTCCGGAATGGCAGCGTCAGGATGCGGGCGGATATTGGAAGGACAAATGCACTTCTGTAAAAGATGGAAATCTTATAATCGAAGCAAAAATAGAAAACGGGACGCCAATCAGTGGGGCAATCCGCAGCAGAAAAAAGTTTGAGCAGACCTGTGGACTTTATAAAATCCGTTTTAAGGCAGAAAAAGCTTCCGGACTCTGGTATGCATTCTGGCTGATGTCAGACAAGGTTTCAAATATTGGAAACGGTGCAGTAGATGGCGGTGAAATTGATATTTTTGAAATCCTCCCCAATGATCCCTGGCAGGTAGAGGGAAAGAAAACTTATCTGAACTCGGCAGTTCATTGGGATGGCTATGGAAAGGACCACAAATCCCATGCTAATCAGTATTTTATTGATGATTCCTTCTATAATAAATGGCATGAAGTTACTTTTGAATGGACTCCAGATTACTACAAGGCTTATCTTGATGATAGTGAAAAACCTTTCTGGGATTCAACAAAAGAAGGTGCAAAGGTTTGGGGTGGAATTGTTCAGTCAAGGAACTATATGAAAATTACCGCGGAGTTTGGCAAATGGGGTGGTCCGATTGATGAATCTGCCCTTCCCGCCCATCTGTATGTTGATTGGGTCAAAGTATATAAAGCAGAATAATACTATAAACTTTTTTATATATTGACGTCCGCACTGGGGCTATTGAACAAGCTCCTTTTTTTTCTATAAAATACAACTACTTTGGGGCTGTAGCTCACCTGGCTAGAGCGCTACAATGGCATTGTAGAGGTAGTCGGTTCAAGTCCGATCAGCTCCAGTATTTTGCTTCACCAAAAAATAATCCACTAAAAAATCTATTTGACTTGAACCGACTAACGGAGTGAGCGCACAAAATTGCGAGTTGCAATATAAAACTCCCCGAAGTGTGACGTCTATAACTGGTTTATTCAGCTGTGCGTACTATACGGAACCCCATGGTATGATATTTTTTTGTGGGATCAAGCGAAGATATACTCATTGTTTCACATCTTCCTACTGAGTCTTCAAATCCTCCTCCACAGGCATGGTAGTATTCTTCGCTAGTAAATACCCATTCCCAAACATTACCGCTCATATCGTAAAGCCCATATCCATTAGATTTTTTCTGTGCAACTGGTTGTTTTTTACCATTACTGTTTTCTTTATACCACCCTACCTCATCTAATTTCATACTACCGCTGAATCTATAATTTTCGCCGCCTTGTGCTGCATACTGCCATTCTTCAAGAGTAGGAAGTCTGTACCCATTTGCAGCATTATTTAAAGTAACAACTAATAGTCTCTTTCTGTTCTTCTCTTTTGCTTTTTTATATTCATCTCGTGTTACCTTGTTCGTGTATACATAGTAATCCCAATGCCATTCTTCATAACAAGGAATCAAACCTTCCATTCTACTTAATTCGTTACAGAACGATAAGGCATCTATAAACGAAACAGATGTTATTGGAAGCTCGCTGTTTACTATTGAAGAGTTATCCATTATATAAGTATAAAAACTCACAGTTACTTCCGTTGCTCTTATAAGTAAGTTTTTCTCAGGAATTTTTATCATGAATTTTCTTTCATTCGCAAGTTTATTTTCTTTTTCTTTCTCAATTAGCCTTTCTTTTTCTTTCTCAATTAGCCTTTCTTTTTCTATTATTGTTAATTCATTTAGTCTTTCTGTTTCAAATCTTGTCAATTCTTCTTCTGAGCTGATTTTTCTGACAATACGGAATCCACGAGAGTAACGACGCTCATTAGCATCACAAAGTTCTTTACACGAAACCTTACAGAGGGCAACACTTTCTTCCCAGCCACCCCCACAGTAATAATGACTTTTACCATTATCTGGGTCAGCATCCCAGACCCACTCACTAACATTTCCACTCATGTCATAAAAACCATAACCATTACATTTTTTTTGTCCGACTGAATTTGTTTTTTTACTGTTATCCTGATACCATCCAATTCCGGATAAAATGTTGCCACCACTGAATTCAAAATCATCACCGCCTTTTGCTGCATACTGCCATTCTTCGAGAGTGGGGAGTCTGTATCCATTTGCTTCTTTATTCCATGTTACTTTTGTATCGTCATCAACATATTCAATAATATAACATGGGGTTAAATCTTGAATCTCTGAAAGTTGATTACAAAAAGCCACTGCCTCATTCCAGGAGACATTTTCAACTGGTAATTTTTCATCTTCACTATGGGCAACAAAATAACTTGGATTATTTTCTGTAACTTTTTCATATAATTCCTGTGTAACTTCTGTCTTTCCTACTAATAAATTACTGTCAGGAAGTTTCATCATAGACAATAATCCTTCAACTTCCATCTTTGTTTGCAACTTTTTATTTTCCCTGTTTGTTGAAACTACAAACATTAAAACACGGATAAATAAAAATAATACTAAAGAAGTAAAAACTATAATAAAAATACTTTTAATAAACTGTTTCTTTCTCTCTTGTTTCCACAATGCTTCCTGTCTTCTATTTTCTTCTATTCTTCTTTTTTCATTTTCTTCGGAGTCTTTACGTCTTTGTTCTTCCCATGCCTTTCTCTTTCTTTCCCATTCAGCTTGTTCCTGTTCCTTTCGTCTTCTTTTTTCTTCTTCTCTTCTTCTTCTTTCTT
>JAEETM010000152.1 GCA_016290335.1 Treponema sp.
TACGGTCTAACGTTTGGGGTCGTTCTGCTGCAAGGTCCTGCATCATCTTCATCACGGATAAAGACGGGACGTAACTGATATCTTTCGATTCAATAAGTGCTTTTCCATTGTATACAAGCGTTTCAAACGGTACGTTGTTCAACGCCCCGTCGGGGGAGATGATCCATCTGGACGCGGACGCCGGTATCACGTCTTTAACCGGCGCGATCAGGCTTTTGCTTATCCTGGCAGCTAACTCCCGCCGCGTATTTTCCAGCTCTTGCGTAGTTCTGACACGGCTTGCTCCCGGCTCTTTATATTCGTTATCCGTTACAATTTTGTAACTTCCGTCCTGCCCTTTCCACAGATATTTATCTTCCCCCTGCATATTCTCAAGAGAGGGATAAGAAAGTACTTCATGATAAATGTGACAGTTATCAAAAAAGCTTTTATCAACCGGTATCGGAACCGCCTTAACGGTTCCGTCACGACTGGCAATGCAGGCCAGAATCAGGTTATCCGGATTATTCTCCCGCAACACGGTAAAATCAATGAAACAGGCATCCTGGGGAATGGCCCGGACTTTTTGCAGAATATCCGAAATGTTCGTTAAACTGAAACTGCCAAAACGTACGATTTTAGGATATTTCTCATGTAAACCGGCTATACATTGCCTGTACTTATCAAGCTGCCACATTTTTGATACGGTTAAACTTAAGTAGAAATCATGATCTCCATCTTGTTTAGCCGTTTCCATATCTCTGTCATGAATCCGTATTGTTTTTAAAAGGTCATCCACCTGTTTTTTCTCTTCATCACTGATTCCGTCTGCGTGCAGCATCATCTGTTCATGATACCGCTCTGTCAGGGTCCTTGCCTTGCAAAGATCCGTCAGTTTTAATATTTCAGTTCCTTTACTTTCATCTGCGATATATAAAGATACCAGTTCCCTGTAAACGGGAACCAAATTAACGAACCATTGCGAAAGTTTTTCATCTCTCTTAAGATCAATTTGACGCATCAGTTCACGCGCTTGCAGCACTTCTATGTATTTATCTGCAGCAAATTTTGTTTGGCCTGTATCCCTGTATGAATTAGCCAAAATATGCACCACTTTTATATGATCCTGATTGAGTTGCCCCATTTTAAAATGATTTGGGTTATACCTTGTGACCTCATCACATAGACTGATTGCTTTTGTATAATCGCCATGTAATTCATATGCTTCCGCCAGATTTATCATCAGGTCCCATAGCTTTGCATTGTCCGTTCCATGGCTTTTATAAGAACGGACTACTTCTTCATATATACTTATGGCCAGATCAAACTTCTTTTCCCGGCAATAGTCCTGCGCTAACCTTGCCCGGGCATCAAGTTCTTCAAATGAATTATTGCCAAACACCGTTCTGCAAATGGTCAGGGCCTGTTCGTCCAGTTCCTTTGCTTCTTTAATTTTGCCCGATTCCCTGTACGCGTCAGCCAATGTATGCATCGCATTCACAGTACATGGGTGCATTTCACCGTACCGCTCACGGCTTCTTTTCAATATAATAGCAGCTAATTCTCTCGAATCTTCCAGACAATTAAGTTTTAAATATGTGTTACTGAGGTCACACAAGGTATCAAGCGTTAAATGATGGGTATCGCCAAACTTTTCCATACACGCGGAAACTGATTGCAAATCATTGCTCAGGGCTTTTCCTAACATGTTTGACATTTTAAACCATCGTTCAGTTGCGCGGAATAAATTCAACGTGCGTAACACAGCTGCTGTCCCGCTTCCTTTTACTATCAGAGAACTGGAATCAAATTTAAAAATGTCATCCTTCAATATTAATTTAGTAAATATGTATTGAGAAAGAGCAATGTCACTTCTGACCGGATCTTCTTTCGGCAATACCTGTTTTGCGACAGGATTAATTTTCCCTAATAATACACCTGCTTCATTATAGTTTCCCAATTTAATATATATACGGGCAAGCGCATTAAAACCGGAGAGTGCCTGTGGGGAATCCTTACCGTATTTTGTTGACCGGATCTCTGTCATTTCTTTAAGGATTCTTTCACTGTCATGATATTTTCCCGCGACTTCATATTCTCTTCCTAAAATATCCATTACGGACAGTGCTTCGTCACTTGCTTTTCCGAATATGCCCTGAACTAAAGGTAATAATCTTTTACTTTCAGAGATTGCCCGGGCGTTCTCTCCCAGAATACTGTAACAGTCTGCCAGCATGATTTCCCGTTTCAATATGTCCGCTTTTCTGTCAGGAAAAAACTTTTGCAGAAGGTTTATCTGGTTTTTAACCCTCGTTGCCTTTAAGTTTATATTCTTTTCTTTTTCCAGAGCCTGAAGAAAGAGATTTAAACCTCTCTGAAGATCATTCTCATACATTTCAGGTTTTACGCCCGCCGTCAGTTTTGCCCATTTATTAAGCTTGTTTGCATAAGAATCCTTCTCGCTTTCCGCAAAAGCCACACGCAATATTTGCGTTAAACCCTCGGAAGCGTACTCTAACCCATAGTCCCGGAAGCCAGCGCCGTATTTTGTCCTTTCTATACGTTCTAAATTTTCTTGTATAAGGGTATGTTCAGGCACATTCATCATCCAAGCATCATGTAAAGATTCTAAAGCCAGAATTAATGAATGATTTTTATTACTGTATATTTTTTTTAAATCAGTCACGAGTTCCAAAAACGCTGTCCGGCTAATATTAATAGCACTGTCCAGTCTGTCCTCAGCCTTCAGCTTTATGGCTTTTGCCAGAATAGGATTTTTAACTTTCTTCTCATATTCCGCATGCATGTGATTTACATAATCCTTACTACCCTTATCAGTATTTACATCATACTTTTTTAGTTGTTTTTTTTCATCACTTAAATAACGGGGCACAGATTGTAAATCAAAAAAAGCATTGACCTTTTTATAGAACTTTAATTTTGCTTCAATGGCTTTCTCCATTGCAGTTATTTCGTCAGGCTGTACAGTGTTTGCTTCTGATACAGGCGTTTTCTTTTCCTGCCGGATTTCAGACGGCGCGTCTTTTGTTTCAGCATAAGCAGACAATGGCACATTCAATATGTTAATCGCCAGACAAAACGCGAGTAATCCGTATTGAAAACGCAATTTCAAACGCCCCTTTCTAACACATTTCTAACACATTGGTTCCGGTCTGCAGTTTTTTCGCAAAATCATTTATTGATTTTGATTCATTTCCTGATCCAGGTGTTTTTTGCACCGTTGCAGCAAATACTGTGCCTGCTTCTCATTAGTTCCCAAATTATCAAACTCTCCAAGCCACTGTGAACTCAGCCAGTACAAATTGACTTTATCCGGGAAGCTGTCGCTGATCAATTGTACAAGAAGAGCCTTCCTTGAAACGCGCTCTTCATCTGTTAACTTCATTTTGTCAAGTTCCGCAAGTTTCGCCATCACTTCTGTTTCTGTCTGTGAATCAAGAACCGTAAATTTAAACCCGGTATATTTCCCATCATAACCCCATGAATATGGAACATTTGCTTCCAGTTTAATATCTGCCGGAACAATGCTCAGGCCATTGAGATTTTTGATATTCTTTTCATAAATTTTATTTCCGTTTCCGTCAATAATGGCAAAAGTCTCATGATTTGCATTTTTCCATGCAAACTTCACTTCCTGATTCTTTAAGAGCGTAACATTCCAGCCCGGCCGGGGCGTAAGGCTTTGTGCCGCTTTTTTCAGGCTGCCGTCACCGGCAGGAGATGCCGGTCCGCGGGTCCCGCCATAAACAAAACCTTCCACATTTTTCGGAGCGGAACAAAACGGTCCCAACGAATTCAGTACCACATTACTGATTTGCGATGCCCCCGTAGGCGGCTCATATATAATTATACAGGCATTGGAATCTAAATTTACCACCCTCGCATATTCTTTACATGTTATTGAAAATTTCTGCGTATCTCCCATAATTATATCGCCATTATACAACAGCCTTTTTGAACCTTTTGGCTGCAAACCTTCGGGATGTATTATCTTAACCTCATTTGCAATATCATCATAGTTTACAAATTCGGCAACCTCATCTTCCGCAAAAGCAACGGAACATGTCATACATGCAATCACCGTAAGGATACAAAAGATTGTTCTCAAGTTAAGTTTCTTCATAATTTCGTACACCTCCGTTTTTAATATATTTATGAAATACAAAAACTTTTTTAATATAACAACGTATTGTTTTACAGCATTTATAAAGCGTTTAATTAATCACCGGCTGGCGCGCTGCTGTATTTTGGTAAAAAATACAGACAACCATAAGCGCAATGCCCCTATGCTGGCAAAAGCCCAGCTGATATAAACAAATTCATTTGTCTGACAAAAATACAAAAAGGAACAGGGAACGAAAACCAATGTCAGAAGTGTAAGGAAATATTTAACGAAATATGAAGGTAAAAGCGCATACCCATAGGCGGTCAGCAGAATTAAAAATATATCAACCACTACCTGCCTGCCGGTTGTTGTAAGATGCGGCTGCGTTTCTCCCATGACTGTCGCAATACTGTTTGCGTGAACATACATTCCCGCCATCATGCCAACCGGAGTATTGTGAAAATCTTTACAGTCCGGATCGTCTCTTCCGATAATTACAATCTTATCTTTAAACTCAATATGCTCATTATCTATATGGGAACTGTCTCTCATCCAGCTGCCGATATGGTCGCTGCTTATAGTCCTTTTATCAATCGGATCCTGCATAAGGGTGTATTGTATCCTGTTATATTGCAGATGTTCCGAATCCCTGACGGAAGCATTATTTTTATAGTCCTCCCTGTAAAACGTAAAGGCCCCGCTGCGATCCGGCAGTCCGAGTATGAATTCTGCATCGTCAATGTTAAATCTGTCTCTTTTCAGAATCTCTTCTCTCAGTTTTACAAGCTGCTGTCCGTCTCCGTAAAACAGGCTTAACGCAGTCATTGGAACTGACCAGAGCACATCGGCTGTTTTTCCTTTATTATCCTGGTCTTTTAATCCCTCATACGGCAGCCAGAAACGGGCGCGGGAATCACTGCCTCTTGTAAACTTCGGGGTAACTGCAAATATTTTATGATTATCAATTATGGATTCCCCTTTTGATGAAAATATGATATCCTTCAGCTTTCCGTCTATTTCATATGTTTCAAACGGAAGTAAAACCTTTGTCTGCGACCCGGCATCGTTCTTTATCTCATTGAGTAAATCCTCTAATGTCCTGTCCCTGCTTAATCCGTCTTTTGCTGTAATATCGCCCGCCAACGGCTTCGTTGGGGCGGGAGAGTAATCACGTTCGGAAAACAGCATGTCCAGATAGATCACTTTGGCACCGCCCTTATAGGCAATATTAACCAGGTCAGCCACTTTATCCCGCGGTGTAATAACAGGGCGCCCCAATGCCTTAAATGCCTGCCTGTCGAAACGCAAAAACACAATATTATCTGAAACTTTTTTTGCATCACTCTTTTTTAATCCGGG
>JAEETM010000153.1 GCA_016290335.1 Treponema sp.
AGGAAAAAATCACAGCCAATGCTGCTGGCTTTTCAGGAACTGCTACAGAAAAAATTACTTTGGGAATTGGTATTCCAAACTTTGGAAATTTATCCGGTACAACTACCCTTTCTTTATCACAAAAAAACGGAGAAATGACTAAGCGCAAAATAACTGCGGCAATTTCGGGGAAACTAACTTATAAAATAATCAGCGTGGGCTGCAAGGTTTCAGCGGACTTTACTTTTTAAAAGCTCAATTTCCTGCCTGTAGCCTTCGAACTCATTTGGAGTTTCCAGAATAAACGGAAGCTCTTTCAACGAAGGATGATTTATTACACGGACAAGTGCTTCTAGGCCAATAAAACCCTGCCCGATTTTCTGATGTCTGTCTTTATGAGCTCCAAGGTCGTTCATGCTGTCATTCAAGTGTATTGCGTGAAGTCTTTTAAGACCTATAATTTTGTCAAAATCCGCTATAACACCATCAAGATTATTTACAATATCATAACCACCATCCCAGATATGGCATGTATCAAGACAAACTCCAAGTCTTTTTGACAAATCGCTGCCGTATTTTTCTTCTGCCAGATCAATTATTCTGCGAACTTCTTCAAAAGTGCGGCCTATTTCTGAACCTTTACCGGCCATTGTTTCAATCAGAAGAACTGTATGACTTTCGCCAATTTCTTTATCAACATTTTTCAAAGCAGAAGCTATAATAGTTGAAGTTAAGTCTATTCCAACATCTTCCCCCTGCCCTGTATGGCTGCCCGGATGAAAATTATAAAAGCAGCCCGGTGTAAACTCCAGACGCTTAAAATCATCAGTCATCATTTCAAGAGCATATTCACGTAAATGAGGGTCTGCGGAACATGGATTCATTGTATACGGAGCATGAGCTACAGATGGTGCAAAATTATGCTCTTTACGTAAAAAATTAAGCTTTTCTGCATCATCCTTTTCTACGGGCTTTGCACTACCGCCGCGTGGATTTCTTGTAAAAAAAGCAAAGGTATCTGCCCCTGCTTTTAACGCTTCTTTTCCAAGTCCTTCCAGACCGTTTGATGTTGATTCGTGATAACCTATATGCATAATTCTATTTATACTACCTTTCAAAAGGTTTTTCAATTTTCAAGTGGATTTACCATCTTTTCACTTTTCAGATTATAACATTTCCTATATAATTATAGCGATAAATATTCAATTAAGCATTGAGTATTACATTTTTTGGGTGGGAAAAAATGGCATACGTAAAAAATCTCTTCGATCAAAACTTCATTCAATACGCAAGTTACGTTATTCGTGACCGTGCAATTCCAGATATTACGGACGGATTAAAGCCTGTACAGAGAAGAATCATTCATACTCTCATTAAAACCGATGATGGCCGCTATACAAAAGTAGCAAATGTCTGCGGTAAGGTTATGGCTTATCATCCTCATGGAGATGCTTCTATTTATACGGCACTTGTAAACCTTGCAAACAAAAATCTTTTTATAGACAAGCAGGGAAACTTTGGTAACATGTACACCGGAGACGGAGCTTCTGCACCCCGATACATTGAGTGCCGTCTTAGACCAATTACCAAGGATATTTTGAATACAAATAAAAAAATTACTCAGTATGTTGATACATACGACAGCCGCGATGTTGAACCGGTTGCATTCCAGGCAAAGCTTCCGCTTGTACTTATTCTTGGTGCAGAAGGTATTGCTGTTGGTATGAGCACTTATATTCTGAGCCACAATATTCACGAGGTAATTGATGCTGAACGTAAATGTCTGCGCGGAGAAAAGTTCCAGCTTTACCCTGACTTCCCTACAGGTGGTCTTATTGATGTAAGCGACTATCAGGATGGTCTTGGAAAAATTATTACCCGTGCAAAAATGGACACTTCTGATGATAAAAAAATTGTCATCACCGAGCTTCCATACGGTTCTACAACAGAAAGCCTTTGTGATTCTATCGAAAAGGCAGTTAAAAACGGAAAAATCAAGGCAACTTCAATTCAGGATTATACTTCTGATAAAGTAAACATAGAAATTAAGCTTCAACGCGGTGTTTACACAAAGGATGTTGTAGACGCTCTTTATGCTTTTACCGACTGTGAACAGACTATTTACTGCAACCTTCTTGTTATTAAAGACAACATGCCTGTTCAGATGACCTGTACACAGGTAATTCAGTACCATGCAAAACAGCTTGTTGGTATTCTTAAAAAAGAGCTTGAGCTTGAAAAAGCAGATCTTATGGATAAGCTTCACCTGCGAACCTTGGAACGCATTTTTGTTGAAGAACGAATCTATAAGAAAATCGAACAGCAGAAAACAGAAGAAGGCGTTTACAAGGCTGTAAAAGATGGATTTAAACCTTTTGCAGCTGAGCTTATCCGTCCTATAAATGATGATGATATTGACCATCTTCTTAAAATCCCAATCCGCCGAATCTCCCTGTACGATATGAACAAAAACAAGCAGGAAGTTCAGGCTATAAACAACAGAATCAAGGAAATCAACAAGCTTCTTAAACATCTTGTTGAATATGCTATTTCCTGGCTAGACGGCATTGAACAGAAGCTTGACGAAACTGCTTCAAAGCGACGTACAAAGATTACAAACATTAATGCGGTAGACGTAAAGGCTGTTGTAAAACGCGATACTCCATTAAAATATGATGAAAAGACCGGTTACCTTGGAATTGGAGTTTCCGGCGGCGAAGAGGTTCTTAAGGTTACTCCTTACGACAAGGTTATTTATGTTCGAAAGAGCGGTATTTATTCTGTTTCTGTTGCACCAGACAAGCTTTTTGTTGGTCCTCAGATGCGCTACTGCGGTTATGCTGAAAAAGAAGAGCTTTCTAAAGTTCTCTTTACAATTCTTTACCGGGATCCGGCAACACAATATGTTTACATTAAGCGCTGCAAGATTGACGGTTACATTATGAACCGTGACTATTTCTTTGCACCAGATGGAATGGAAATACTCCATATTGATACAAGAAAGGCATTTACCTTCCAGCTTAATTACGTTAAGAAGCCTAAGATGAAGGTTCTTACCGAAAAGTTCAAGGCTTCTGATTTTGAAGAAAAATCTCTTAAAGCTAAGGGCTTAAGGGTTGCTGCAAAGGAAGTTCAGACAATTAAGATTGATTAAAAGTTTTTTAGCGTATGGACGAGCTGATAAAAGCAATTTCTTTTGAAGAAACGATTAAAGGTTCAAAGTTTCTTTCGGAGCTGATTCCGTGTAAGACTCAATCCCAGGCAAGGGAATTGCTTAAGCAGCAGAAAGAAAAATATTCAGATGCAACCCACGTAGTTCACGCTTTTATTACCGGCAACGGAGCGGAAGTTATGGGCATGAGTGATGACGGTGAACCTTCGGGAACTGCCGGCCGCCCTGCCCTTGATGTTTTAAAAGGCCGCGGCTGTACAAATGTAATCCTTACAATTACAAGATGGTTTGGCGGTACACTGCTTGGTACCGGCGGACTTGTAAAGGCATATTCAAACGGAGCTAAACAGGTAATTCTCTGCGCAGACAACGAAAATGCATTTGTTCCGCTTGTAGAAAAAACTGACTTTTCATTTACAAGTGATTATTCTTTGCTTAAAGTGATTAAGCGCCATCTTGAAAACTACGAGATTTACGATTTAGCAGAACAATACGGAACAGAAGTTACCCTTTCCGGAAAAATCCGCAGCGAACAGTTTGAACAGCTTGCAGCATTCCTGAAAGAAATGAGCAAAGGACATAGCAAGCTCTGTTAATATAATTTACACCGTGAACTTTTTCTGAGCTTGCTTGCAGTTTTGCTAAGCAAAACTGCGGTTACTTATTAATCACTTTTTCTTAAGTGAAGAACTTATGAACAAGCGGTCCTGGTACCAGTCTATTAAAAGTGAAAAATATTCAGATTCATAACCTTCGCATTCTGTACGGATTTTCCATATTGTTCCGGTTTTAAGTTCATTCTCATTAACAGAAGAAAGCGGTATCCAGTTGTTGTTATACAATATTTTAACACTTGCTTTGTCGGTAATGTTTTCGCCGGTTTCATCATCATAAACAAGCGGAGTTATTACAAGCTTTCTGGTAGAATTCCGTAATAAATCACATTTTAAGACAACCGGCTCTTCACCAACAGAAAAAGATTTCCACCAGATATAAGGGCCAACTACAACCTTTACGCGATAATCACCCTTTTTAAGGAAAACATCTGCTGAATCGTAAGTTTTATTTTTTGCGGCAAGCCTTGTTGTTTCAATTACACCCTTTGGCAGTTTGAAAAAATCCTGATAACGAATGGAATCGGCAGGAGCAAGAGTCTGGGTTGTTCCCGGGAGCTCAGGAATCTTATCATTATCATCTTCAAAGAAAAAGGCTTTTACAGGAAGATCCAGCGATGCAAGCAGAGAATGAGGCATTTCCATTTCTACACAGACAGGTGTATAAACTTTTCTAAGTACGGTTCTATGAATCAGGCCGCCCTTCCACAAGGCACCAAAAACAAGGCCGGCAATAACTGCTGTAAAAACAATTTTCTGTATTCGCCTTTTGATTCTGTCTTTTGGCACAAACTTAGGAAACTCATAAGGCTCTTTGCTTATTACAGCTCGTGCTATGTGAACCCTGAGCTCGTGCGTATCATAATGAGCAAGATATTTTTTTACTACGCGTAGAATACCGTCAACCGACTGATACCTTTTTTTAGGAGACGGCTTAATCATTTTCTGAATAAGCTTTGAAATCTTTTCCGGGATTTCCTTATCTATTTTTCTTGGCTCAATATATTTTCCTTTTTTAATAACCTTAAGAGTATCCATGGAAAAAGTTCCAGGGTAAGGCTTTGTTCCGGTTACCATTTCGTAAAGCATGATTCCAAGTGCGTAAATATCTGCACGGCAGTCAACCTTTGAGCTGTCTTCGAATTGTTCCGGCGGCATATAAGCCGGTGTTCCAAGCGCAACACCTGTCTGTGTAATTCCATCACCTTCTGCATCACTGGCAATACCAAAATCTGCAAGCTTAATTTCTCCACGTTTTGAAATAAGAAGGTTTCCAGGCTTAATATCCCGGTGAACAATATCCTTTGAATGTGCGTACTTTAATGCAAAGCAGGCATCCTGTAAAAAAAGCATTGCAATCTGCGGTGGCAGGCTTGTCTGTTTTTGAATCAGCTTATCAAGAGCCGCCCCATCTACAAGCTCTTCTACCATATAACGGTAACTGCCTTCTGTAAAATAATCAAACAGATGAACAATGTAAGGACTCTGTAAATCAAGAAGAATCTGGGCTTCCTTTTTAAAACGTTCTGCATTTGCTGCATTTCCGCGTGCAGTCATCTTTTTAATGACAACATAACGCTTTAATGACGGATGAATTGCTTTATAAACTACACCCATTCCGCCCTTTGCAATTTCGCCGACTACCTTATACTTT